>JAGRHX010000138.1 GCA_020444775.1 Gammaproteobacteria bacterium | reverse complement strand
TGACGATCGAGGCGAAGTACACGGTCGGCGAGTACGACATCCTCATCCTTTCGGCCGAGCAGAGCGAGGGCCTCATCACCTGGTTGAGCGAGAACGGCTATCGCATTCCGGCCGGCGCCAACGACGTGGTGCGCAGCTATCTGGCGCGTGACATGAAGTTCTTCGTCGCCCGGGTCAACCTGCAGCAGCAGAGCGCGCTCGGCTATACCTATCTGCGCCCCATCCAGATCGCCTTCGAAAGCCCACGCTTCATGCTGCCGATCCGGCTCGGCATGGTGAACGCCGCGGGCCCGCAGGAGCTGTTCATCTATGCCTTGACCCGCACCGGTCGAGTCGAAACCACCAACTATCGCACGGTGAAGCTGCCGAGCGGCAACGAGATACCGGCCTACGTCAAATCCCAGTTCGCACGCTTCTACAAAGCCATGTTCGAACGCCAGACCGAGAGCGAGTCGGGACGCGCGGTGTTCCTTGAGTACGCCTGGGACATGAACTGGTGCGATCCCTGCGCGGCTGATCCGCTGTCCCCGGACGAGCTGCGCGAGCTCGGCGTGTACTGGCTGTCGCCCGAGCCGGCCGAGCAGCCGATCCGACCGCTTCGACGAGGCCCCCGCCAGGCGCGCGATGTCTACGTCACACGTCTGCACGTGCGCTATGACAAGGCGCATTTTCCCGAGGACCTGATGTTCCAGCAGACCGGTAACCGACAGAACTTCCAGGGACGCTACGTGATCCGACATCCCTACAAGGGCCCGGCAAGCTGCGAACAGGCCCGTGAGTACTTCGAGCGCACCCTGCCAGAGCGACTGGCGCGCGAGGCGGCGACGCTTGCCAATCTGACCGGTTGGTCGATGGAGTCGATTCGTCCCAATCTGGATCTCCCCGTCAAGCCGCCAGCAGGTGAAGAACAACCCTGGTGGAAGGAACTCTGGAAGTAGCGCATCGACCGTCTCCCGCGAACCTGCAATCAGCCCCTTGCACGGCTCGCGCTCGGGAGACGCCCCCTGGGAAGGCGCCCGTTCAGGCTCGATTCAGGGCCTTCGATGGAGACTGCACGCCAGCCCCCGGACAGCACGAGCGCTGGGGGTTGCCGGCCAGCGGAACCGATGGTCGACCGACGCACGCAGCGTCGGGAACGGCAAGCACAAATCTGGAGGGGCAGAACATGTTCGACCACATCACCCGCGCGGCCGTGCCGGCCGCACAGTCGAGCCAGCGCATGCGCCGCTGGTTCCCGGTCTGCCTGCTGGCCTTGGTGGCCGGTCTTGGGACGCTTTCCACCGCGGCCGCCGACGTTCGGATCGAGCTTGGTATAGGCAGCGACCGCCACCATCAATACAAGGGGCGGTACAAGGACAGAGCGCCACTGTCTCAATCTCCTCGCTGGGAGGATCGGCGTCGACACGATCGCCATCGACGCCACTGGGACCGTCGCTCCCACCGTGACTATCGGCCCCGTGGGCGCATGCCCAGAGGCTGTCATCCGGTCTTCAGATCGATCCGCGGACGCCACGGTCGCTGGGTGACCCTGATCGAGACCCAGTGCTACGACCGACGTGGCTTCGCCTACGTCCTCCCAGGCAGCGCTCGCTACAGGCGCTGAAACACAGCGGCCGCCATTACCACCACCCGGCCGGGTTGGCGCGGTCGGCGACAGGCCGACGCGGTGTCGATATCATCGGACGCCATCTGACGGCAGCAACCGGCATCCAGCGTCACGATCGAGTCACGACCGAGCAAGAGGCTTCATGCGCTCCTCATCCAACCAGCCAGCGTCGGCGGCACAGGCAAGAGCGGCGAGCAACCAGCCGATGGCACGACGGCGCCGTGGGATTCTCGCCCTGCTCATCGCCAGCCTCGTCGCTGGCGCATGGGTCCCCGCCTTCGCGCAGCGAGTGCCGACGGTGACCGACCTCGACCATCGGCACACCACGGCGCGGCGACAAACGGCGATGCCACGCCATGCGGGCGTCCTCAGCCTGGCCCAAGGCGGCATCGGCCCGGATACCGCGGCCAGCGTCGTGCAGGGCCGCTTTGGCGGCCGCGTGCTGTCGGTGAAGCCCAGCGGTGACAGCTACGCGGTCAAGGTCCTGCACTCAGACGGCCGAGTGGTGGTCTACCGGGTCGATCGGCAGAGCGGGCAGATCCGCTAGGCGAGCAGGCTCGCGATCGCGTGGCCCGCAACAGGAGCCTGTAGATATGCGAATACTGGTCATCGAGGACGATCAGGACATCCTGCGTCAGCTCGCTGAGCGGCTCGAGCATGATGGCCACGTGGTGGACACGGCGAGCACCGCAACTGACGGCCGCTTCATCGGCGAGAACCATCCAATTGACGTCGCGGTCGTCGATCTGGGTCTGCCCGACGGCTCCGGCTTGGACCTCATCAGTGCCTGGCGTCGCGCGCGGCGGCAGTTTCCGGTGCTGGTGCTGACCGCGCGTGGCCGCTGGCAGGACAAGGTCGCGGGGCTGGAGGCCGGCGCCGACGATTATCTGGTCAAGCCCTACAACGCCGAGGAACTGCTGGCGCGTCTGCGTGCTCTTGCCCGACGCGCCTCTGGCTGGAGCAGCGACCAGCTCACGCTCGGTCCGTTGGAGATGGACATCGGCCGCAAGCAGCTGTCGCTGGACGGGAAGCCGGTCGAGCTGACCAGCTTCGAGTACCGGGTCCTCGAGTACCTGATGCTGAACGCCGGTCGGGTGGTCTCCAAGGGCGAAATCAGTGAGCACCTGTATCCGGACGACGACGACCGCGACAGCAACGTGCTCGAGGTGCTGGTCGCCAGGCTGCGCCGCAAGCTCGATCCCACACGCAGCCTGAATCCGATCGAGACCCTGCGTGGCGAGGGCTACCGGATGCGTCAGGACATGCCCGCCCCCGACGCCGCCGCGCCGCCCGCCGGCCCCGCCGGACGCGGTTAGCCACGCATCGCGTGTCCAGTCACGACGCTCGTCCACTACAGGACCCGCACGCTTCGACCGGCGCAGCTCGGAACGCCGCTACGGGTGTTGCGGAAGCCGCCACCCCGGGTCCGGGACAGTCCCTCTCGCGGCGCCTGTATCTGGCCTCGGCGGCAGCCTGCGTGATGATCCTGGGGTTGCTCTGGGTGGCCCAGGAGCAGGCATTCATGCAACTGGTCAAGGGTCGCCTGCAAGGCCACATCGACAACCTGATCTTTGCCACCGAGGTCGAATACGAGACGGAGCAGGCAGGCGCCCAATCGGACTCCCGATCCCGACTCAAGCTGAAGGTGCCGCTGGAAGCGTTCCGAATGACCGCGCAGGCAGAGCATCTGTACGCCCAGATCGCCGCCGCCGACGGCAGCGTGCTCTGGCAATCGGCCACCCAGGCGAGGGCCGGGATTTTGCTGCCGACCGCCGACACGCCGGGCGAAACGCGCTTCGAGGTAGTCGAGGACGCGGGTATGGAACGCTTCTACGCGCTCACCGTGCGCCTCAGCTGGGCCACCGCGCGCGGTCCGGTGCTGCTCGACTTCCAGGTCGCGGAAGGCAGCGATCTCATAGACGGCAATCGCTTCTTCGACGGCGAGCGACAGCGCTTCAGGGACAGCGTCTGGCCCTGGCTGGTGCTGGCGGTGCTCCCCCTGCTGCTGGTGCCCTGGCTGCTGGTACGCTGGAGCCTGTCACCATTCAGAACCCTGACCCTGGAGCTGCAGGCGCTCGAACGCGGAGAGCGTAGCCGTCTGACCGGCACACCGGTGGCCGAGGTCTGGGCACTGGTCGCCAATCTGAACAATCTCATCGAGGCCAACGAGCGACGCGTCGAGCGTCAGCGCCAGGCACTGGCCAATCTGGCCCACAGCCTGAAGACGCCCCTGAGCGTGATCAGCGGTGAGATCAACCTGGCCCGTAGTCGACCCGCCTCTGCGGCGCCGAGCACGGTCGACCTGAAAGCGCTGGACGACGCCGTAGGGCGGCTGCAGGAAGCGGTCCAGTATCAGCTCCAGCGCGCGGACAGCAGCGGCGGCAACGTCCTGGTCCGGCCGGTCGGCGTGCTGGGTGTCTGCGAACGGCTGCGCAAGGTCATGCTCACCGTCTACAGGGACAAGTCGCCGACCCTGGAGCTCGATGTCGACCCCACGCTCTCGTTTCGGGGCGACGAGGGCGATCTCACCGAGCTGCTCGGTAATCTGCTGGACAATGCCTGCAAGTGGTGTGATCACCGGGTTCGGATCAGCGGTCATCTGGATCCAAATGCGCCGGCGCACCGAACTCTGCGCCTGCGAATCGAGGATGACGGTCCGGGCATACCGGAAGAGGCTCGCGCCGGTGTGCTCGGTCGCGGTGTACGCCTGGACCAGAACGTCGCAGGTCAAGGCCTGGGCCTGGCACTGGCCCGCGAGCTGGTCTGCGAGGATTACCGGGGCGAGCTGGAGGTGTCGCGGTCCGCGCTTGGCGGTGCATGCATCGAGCTCGCCCTGCCCGGCATCAGTGTGGCTTCGGCGGTGGCTGCCGAAAACCTCTGATGAGGCGGTCACGCCGGTCAGGAACTCAGGCCGTGCGTCGATGTCGGAACAAGCAGGTAGGGACACGCAGCCTCCTGCAGTGCTGGCCGCCGCGCCACCCACCTTTCACATCAGGATCGCTGCGCAGCGCTCCTTGGTCCCTGGAGAGAAGGAATGTTTGCGAGCCGCTATCGAAACCTCGGCGCTTTGCTGCTGGCGATCCTGATCTGTTCGTCGGGCGGCAAACAGGCCCTGGCGGCCGAGCCCACCATCATCACCCTCACCCAGACCGGCTGTCAGTTCCTGGAACCCGAGGGTAGGGACCACGGCTTCGAGCCCTCGCGCAAGGCCGATTGCGAGTCAATCAACGCCGACTCCGCTGCCCGACGTCTGCAGACCGCGCACACGCTGACGCTGAAGCCCGGTCGATATCTGTTCCGCGTCACCAATCGCGACGTGCCCTACGCGCTCGGCTTCTGGCTGCGTGGCAACGGGCTGCGGGGCCGAGCGAGCCTACCGGGCGTCTCCGGTGGCGGACTGGGCAAGGGCGCAACCAAGGACTATGCGATCGAGCTGACCGAGGGGGACTACGTGTATTCCTGCCCGCTCAATTCCACGCCCGACTACAGCGTCCGGGTCAGACCTTGAGCCGGCGCCGGGCCAGCGGTACCGCGCCGGCCAACCTCCTGCACCATGGGTTGTATGCGAATGAGCACGATAAGCACGGATATCGCTGTCATCGGCGCCGGCTCCGGTGGCCTCAGCGTCGCGGCAGGCGCGGTGCAGCTGGGCGCGCGAGTGGTGCTCTTCGAACGCGATCGGATGGGTGGCGACTGCCTCAACCATGGCTGCGTACCATCCAAAGCGCTGCTCGCGGCCGGCCATGCCGCGCATCAGGCACGCACCAGCCGACGATTCGGGGTCGACACCGCTGCGGTGGAGGTGGATTTCGCGGCCGTCCACGCGCATGTGCAGGACGTCATCGCCGGTATTGCCCCACACGATTCGGTGGAACGTTTCGAAGGGCTGGGCGTACAAGTCATCAAAGCCGAAGCTCGGTTTGTCGCGCCGCGGAGCCTGGAGGCCGATGGTACGCGTATCGATGCGCGACGCATCGTCATCGCCACCGGCTCGTCGCCGGCTGTGCCACCCATACCAGGGCTGGATCAGACGCCCTTCCTGACCAACGAGACCCTCTTCGGGCTGACTCGCTGTCCGGAGCATCTGATCATCATCGGCGCCGGTCCGATCGGCATGGAGATGGCTCAGGCCCATCGCCGTCTGGGCGCCGCGGTCACGGTTCTGGACGGCATGCGCATGCTCGGCAAGGACGATCCCGAGGCCGTGGACATCGTTCGACTGAAGATGCTCAGCGAGGGGATCGCGCTGCACGAGTCCTGCAAGGTGCTGGAGGTGGCGCCAAGCGCCGCCGGCGTGCAGGTTCGAGTAGAGGACGCGGATGGCCGGACGCTGGAGCTGCAGGGCAGCCACCTGCTGGTCGCCGTGGGCCGCACGCCAAACGTATCCGCGCTGAACCTGGACGCTGCCGGCATCGAACACGACAGGCGCGGTATCAAGGTCGACGCACGGCTTCGAACCAGCAACAAGAAGGTCTACGCCATCGGCGATGTGACGGGCGGATTCCAGTTCACACACGTGGCCGGCTATCATGCCGGGATCGTCATCCGCAACGCCTTGTTCCGACTCCCGGCACGCGCACGCAGCGACGTCATCCCCTGGGTCACCTATACCGACCCGGAGCTGGCTCACGTCGGCTTGCTCGAGTCACAGGCACGGGAACTACACGGATCCGCGGTGCGCGTGCTGCGCTCGAGCTTCGAGGACAACGATCGCGCCCGGGCCGAGCGCGCTGGACCCGGCCAGATCAAGCTGGTGCTGGGGCGGCGTGGACGCCTGCTCGGTGCCACCATCGTCGGCGCCCGCGCCGGTGAGCTTCTGGCGCCCTGGGTGCTCGCCCTCGAGAAGGGTCTGAAGCTGAGCGACATGGCCGGCACGATCGTCGCCTACCCCACGCTTGCCGAGATCGGAAAGCGGGTGGCTGGCAGCTACTACACCGACCGGTTGTTCAGCAGCCGCACCCGCTGTCTGGTGCGGTTCCTGCTCAATTTCGCCTGATCCAGCCAGTCACCATGAAAAAGCTCTGGCCCCTGCTGTTGCTCGTCCTGGCCATCCTGCTTGCCTGGTCCTTCGACCTGCAGCGCCTGCTCAGCTTCGATGCGCTGCGCGACAATCGCCAGCTGCTGAGCGACTTCGTCAGCCGCCACGCGGCCGTCGCGGGGCTCATCTACGTGGCAACCTATGCTCTCGCCACGGCCCTGTCCCTGCCGGGTGGCGCGATCTTGAGCGTCGCTGGCGGCTTTCTGTTCGGCGGCTGGCTGGCTGGGCTGTACGTGGTGCTCGGCGCCACCCTGGGCGCGACCGGCGTGTTCCTGATTGCCCGATCCTCGCTCGGCGATCTGCTCAGACAGCGCGCCGGTCCATGGCTGGCACGCATGGAAATTGGCTTCCAGCGCGATGCGATGAGCTATCTTCTGATGCTGCGGCTGATTCCGCTGTTCCCGTTCTTCGTCGTCAACCTGGTGCCGGCCTTTCTCGGCGTGCGTCTGTGGACATATGTGATCGCGACCGCCGTCGGCATCATACCCGGGGTCCTGGTCTTCACCTTCACTGGCGCGGGTCTGGGCGCGGTGTTCGACAGGAACGAGAGCTTCAGCGTGTCCGCGGTGTTCACCCCGGAGATCATCGCGGCGCTGGTCGGTCTGGGCCTGTTGTCGCTGCTGCCGGTGCTGTACAAGCGCTACCGAGGTCGCCGGCCACAATGAGCGCCATGCGCCCACCCCGGTCACTCGCCCATCACGGCTCCGCTGCTGGCCGCTACACGGCCCGCTTCAGCAGGTCGTCGATGATGCGCTCGAGGTGCTTGAGCGTGTTGGTGGTCCGCGCGAGGTCCACGTAGGCCTCGTAGCGATCCATCTCCGAATCCCCCGTGCCCCAGAGCGTGCGGCCCTCCGGGTTCATCCAGATCACCTGTCGCGCCCGGTTGCGAATCAAATCGAGCAGATCCGCACGCGCCTCCAGATAGTTGCTACGCGCATCGCCCAGGATCACCACCGTGGTGCGGCGATCGACCCGGTCCAGCCCGATTCGCTCGAAGTCCTCGAAAGCACGCCCGTAGTCCGTGGAGCCCAGTCGCACCCGGTCCAGCACTCCGCTCGCCGCGTCTTCCAGCGAGCAGGTCTCGAACAGATCGGTGACCTCGACAAGGTCCGAGCAGAAGGCGTAGGCGTGCACGTCGCTGACCACCTCGTTGAGGCTGTACAGAAACATCAGCAGGAATTGTGAGACGGCCGCCACCGAGCCGCTGACATCGCACAGCGCGATGATACGCGGCTTCTTGACGTGCTTGCGACGCCAGATGAGCTCGAAGGGGATTCCGCTGGTGGCATGATTGCGACGCATGGTCCGGCGCACGTCCAGCAGACCGCGACGCGTGCGGCGGATGCGGCGGGCGTGCAACGATGCCAGCCGCTTCGCCATCCGCTTGATGATGTTGCGCATGCGCTCCTGGTCACGACGCGTGATCTCGCTGAGCCGCATCTTCTCCAGGAACTGGTCGTGCAGCTTCGAGCCTGCATCGCGGGCGAACAGATCGAACTGCGCCTCGACGAACTCGCGCGTCGCCTCGAGCATCTTCTGTCGGCCGCCACGCAGCGCCTGGGCCAGCGCCTCGTCCTCGGCGGCGGCGCGCAGGATGTCGGCATCCAGATCGCGCAGTCCCATGGCGGTGAGCAACCTGTAGGTGAACACGCCCTTTTGCGTGAACAGCCACATCCGGTCGAGCTCCATGTCACGCGCCGCGCGCTGCAGATCGGCCTGAAAGCCGAGCGTGTCGTCGCTGAGGATCATCTGCCCCAGCGCACTCTGCACCAGCTCGCCGCCGGTGCCCTCCATATCTGCCGCGTCGTTCTCGCTCGCAACGGCGGTGTCACCATCGGTCTCGGTGTCGTCCTGCTCGTCGGACCAGCTCTGCACCGAGGGGCGCTGCGAGTCCAGCGAGAAGAACCGATCGAAGGTCTCGTCGAAGCGCTCGGTCTCCTCGCGAGACTTGGCCAGACATGCGGCCAGCGCATCACGCAGCAGGGCACGGTCCTCGATGCCGATCGCATCGACGGTGCGGTAGGCGTCGAGCGTCTCCGGCACCGAGATCCTCAGATCGGAATGCCGCAGTGCCTTCAGGAACAGCTCGAGCGTGCGGTTCACAGGGTATTACCTCGCATGGCCTGCTGCTCGTCCGGCCCCGCCGCGAGCCGGATGCGCGGCCGTCAGCTGCCTGCGGCGATGGTCTGGGTAGCGCGATGCGCCTGCGAAACCAGCGTGCCGAGCTGCGCCTCGATACGCTCCAGGTCCTCCTCGAACTTCAGGAACACGCCGAGGGTATCGCGCACCATATCCGCGTCCAGCTCGTCGGCGCTGAGCAGCATGAGGGTCTGCGCCCAGTCGATGGTCTCGCTGACCGATGGCAGCTTCTTGAGATCGAGCTGACGTACCTGCTGGATGAAATTCACCACCTGACGGGTCAATCGATCGGTGGCCGCGGGCAGTCGGGCACTGACGATGCGACGCTCCAGACGCTCTTCCGGGAAGGGAATGAACAGATGCAGGCAGCGCCGTTTCAGGGCGTCACTGAGCTCTCGAGTATTGTTGCTGGTCAAGAACACCAGCGGTCGGGTTACCGACCGGATCGTACCGATCTCGGGAATCGAAACCTGGAAGTCGGACAGCACCTCGAGCAGGAAGGCCTCGAACTCCTCGTCGGACTTGTCCACCTCGTCGATCAGCAACACCGCACCGCGCTCTTCGCGCAGCGCCTTCAGCAGTGGCCGCGGCTCCAGGAAATGCTCGGAGAAGAACAGATCGCCTTGCTGGTGCAGACGCTCTACGGCCTCGTCCAGTGACTTCGCGTCGGCGAGCACATCCGACAGCTTGTCCTTCAACAGCTGCGTGTACAGCAGCTGCTTGGCGTACTTCCACTCGTACAGTGCCTTGGACTCGTCCAGGCCTTCGTAGCACTGCAGGCGGATCAGCGGCAGGCCGATGCAATCGGCCGTGGTCTTGGCGAGCTCGGTCTTACCGACGCCCGCCGGCCCTTCGACGAGGATCGGCCTCTGCAACCGGTGAGCGATATGCACGGCGGTCGCGACACGCTGTGTGCAGATGTAGCCGAGCTCCGCGAAGCTCTGGGTGATGCTCGCTACGGAATCGAGCGCCGGAAGCGGGGTTGGATTCATGAATCAGGATGCGGTCTTCGCCAGATGCGTTCTGGATTGGCGCCCGGGGTCGAAGGTCGGACGCTCCAGAGTACTTGTGTCGGAAGCGGTCATCGAGCCGGTCATGCTTACCGGCTCACGACCGCGGTGCGGCTCTCGCGGCCCGGCTCGTGATTCGGCGCAACGCCGCGCGCCACGGCCAACGTCCGATTATCACTGATGCAGGTCGTAAAAAGATAGCGGCGACGCGCACCGCGGACCACTTGATCGCAGACGACTGCGTCGATTGCAGTCGTCGCAATCGACGCAGTTGAGGTCACGACTCAGCCAGAAAGGCCTTGACCGCGGCCACGAACGCCTCGAAACGATCGTGGTGCACCCAGTGGCCGGCACCATCGAGGGCCAGACAGCGCGCATCGTGGAAGTATTGGATGCGTCCGTCGGTCTGTGGATCAGTGGCCCAGCTCTCGGTGCCACGCACCAGCAGGGTGGGACAACGAATGCCACGCCAGAACTCCACCGTGTCCCAACCGCGCATGCTGAACGGTGAGTGCAGACGTACGTAGTTGTCGAACTTCCAGCTGTAGGAGCCGTCCTCGTTCTGATTTACCCCATGCTCGGTGAGGTGACGGGCCTGATCGGCACTGAGGTGCGGGTTGGCGGTGCGCATCCGCTCGAATGCGTCCTCCAGGGTCGGGTAACGCTTGGGAATGCGTCCCGACAGCTCGCGCATCTCCGTCAGCCACTGACCGAAGCGCTCGGTCGGCGCGCGTTGCTCCTCGGTGCGTTTCTCCGGCGGCCGGCCCATGCCCTCGATGGCGACCAGGCGCGTGACATTGTCCGCAAACGCGCCGCTGTAGTGCAGCGAGATGGCTCCACCCAGCGAATGACCGATGATGGTCACCGGTGTCAGTCCGGTCTGATGGAGCAGCTGCGCGATGTCATAGACATAGTCGGCTAGATGGTAGTTGCCGCCGATCGACCACTGTGAATCGCCATGTCCCCGCAGGTCGGGTGCGATGATGTGATAGTCCTGTCGGAACTGCTCTGCGACCCAATCCCAATTGCGACAGTGGTCCCGGCCACCATGCACCAACAACAGCGGTGGCGCGTCGCGGTTGCCCCAATCGACGTAGTGCAGGCGCAGCCGTTGCGAGAAGTAGATATGCGAAGTGGGTCCAGGGATCTCGGACATCGTGCTTGAGTACCTCTGTGCAGAGGCAGCGTCGTCCTCCGCGGTCTGGATTGAGCGACCCGCCCGGTGCCGATCGGGCTCGATGGGCGTGACGGTCGAGCGGCAGCGACGACCGCGCCCACGGTACACGAGATTATACGCGTCGCGACGCTCCGCTTCGGGTTCCGGGCAGGCCGCCCGTTCAGTCCCGTGTCTGGAAACGGCCCGCCAGACGTTTCCACGTTCACCGCTGGCGGATCCGGGCGGTGTGGTCTCTATAATCGCAGCCACGGGCTGCGTCGAAACGTTCCAGGCCGGCATCGTCCCTCGCCGACGACGCCTTATCGAGCGTCCGTTTCGAATCGCGTGCGGATGCACCCGATTCGAGTCCGACCCGGTGGACCGCTGTGCGTGTGAATGCTTCGCGTTACACCGGTCCCCGGACCGCATCCCTGATCGCGCGTATCGGAGAGAATCAATGAGCTACGAGAGTCTTATCTACGAGGTCGTGGATGGTATCGCGACCCTGACCCTGAATCGCCCGGAGCGACTCAACGCGCTGGGCGGCACCCTGCGCGACGATCTGCTCGACGCGGTTCAACGCGCCGACCAGGACCGCGCGGTAAGGGTCATGGTCATCACCGGAGCCGGACGCGGATTCTGCTCCGGAGGAGACGTCAAGGCGATGCGCGAACGCGATGAGCGCGCCGAGCCCGGCTACGAGCTGGAGCAGAAGATCGCTCCCGTCAGGGACAAGGTGGTCCTGGCGATGCGCGACGCGAGCAAGCCCGTCATCGCCGCGGTCAACGGTCCGGCCGCTGGCGCCGGCATGAACCTCGCCCTGGCCTGTGACGTGCGTATTGCATCGACCAACGCCCGCTTCAGCCAGGCCTTCGTCCGACGCGGCCTGCACGTCGACTGGGGCGGCACCTATTTCCTACCGCGTATCGTCGGCATGGCCAAAGCCGCCGAGCTGATCTTCACGGGTGATGTGATCAGCGCCGAGGAGGCCTTGCAGCTGGGCATCGTAAGCCGCCTGGTGGAGCCCGATGGGTTGCTGCCCACGGTGTACGAGCTCGCCGGTCGGATAGCGGCGGGCCCACCGGTGGCGATTCGCCTGGCGAAGCGATCGCTATACCACAATCAGGACTGTGATCTCCGCCAGGCACTCGAATTCGAGACCTATGCGCAAAGCGTCTGCCGCGAAACGGAGGATGCCAGGGAAGGCATTCGCGCCTTTGTCGAAAAGCGCGCCCCGCAATTCAAGGGGCAGTAAGTCCGGCGCGACCTTGCCTTGCGCTGCACAAGCCGCGGCTCATGGACAGCCCGCTTACCGAGCCTCTGGGCGGCTCGACTGGGCGCTGAGCGATCGGTCGCACCCGCTGTGAGTGGGTTCGGGTCCAGTCGCGAAGCTCGAGTGCATGGTTCCGACGGGCTTGGAAACGCGGGCCGATCGCCTGGCAACTACGGCGAATCGGCCCGCGATGTCCCGACGGCCGGGCCCCAACTCACAAGTCCCCACTCACAAGTCCCCACTCACGAGCCCAGAGTCGAGCCGGCCAGCGCGGTCAGACGCGAAACTCGTCCAGTGTTCTACCCGATTCCAGCTTCTCCTGCAGCCAGCGCGGCCGTTTGCCCCGGCCCGACCAGGTCTCTGACTCGTTCTCGGGGTTTCTGTATTTGACCGCTGCCTTGGGCTTTTCAGTGGAGAACAAGGTCGCGAACTCGTCGGGTGAGATGCCCGCACGTCGCGCCATGTCCTTCATCTGGCGAATCGTCTCCAGCTTGCTTTCGTGCTCGCGCCGATCGACTTCCTTCTGCGCACCGACGGCCAACGACTTGAGATCTTCGATTGAGAGACGGGATAGATCGATTCCAGCAATTAACATCGACTAGATAAACTCCAAGTTCTGAACTGAATTTTGAATCCTAAACCACCAATCCCCATTGCCCTACATTCCCGGCCACACTCACTTACCAGCCTGCCGTTCTGCCTCAAGCCGTTCCTACGTCCATACCAACTCAATGTCGCCGACTCAATGTCGTGGACTCAATGACAACACGATGTCCGGACATTCGTCGAACGACCCTGATCGAAGCCGCTTCTGCGTTAATGTCGACAGCGGATGGACCTACAGACGGCACCCGCGGAGAACATCACGGTCGGGCAGAAGACATGGCAGGCAGTGGACGCACCAGACAGTGGACATTCCGAACAGACCAGCCACACAGGTCTGTGACCGAGGCTGAATGCCATTCTCCCTGCAGTTGGAAGTTTAAGGTAATTCTAGAATTCGTCCAGTCTCAAATTGTAACGTCATTAACAGAAGGACATTCCACAATTCGAGCTCGCCGACGAAACAGGGATGCGACGGATTACCAAGGATATCGGCCATGCCGATAACGAAGGGATGTCGGACGACGAAGGCCCCGGGGATGAGGGGATTCGCAACACCGATATTACTGGTCGTCCGAGACCGTCGAATACTGGCTTTAGCGCGTACGTAGGACGCGGTATACGGCCGCTGCAGGGGCAAAATGCCCCGGAATCATCCGATCCGGGACATTCGACGCGATAACCCCAGTCCGACGCCCAGCGACCCGACGCCCAGCGACGACCGGAGCAATTCTGGTAACGACTCGGGCAGGTTGGTTCCAACCTGTGCCTCAGTCGTACTCGACGCGCGCCTTGGAGAATGCGGCCTCGATGGCCTCGGACTCGGCCTCCACGTCGGCGCACACCGCATATCGCAGATAGCCGGGAAAATGCACACCTACCACGCCGGTTCGCTCGATCATCTGGAAGTTGAATTGCGCGGAGTCAGTCATCGGCTCGCCGAAGGCCCGGTCAGGCGCCAACCACAAGGTGAAGAATCCCGCGCGAGGACGGAGCGCGAGACGCATCCCCTGACGTGTGAGCACGTCAATGAAAACCCCGACCCGGCGCTCATACATCTGTCGGTAGTGATCGATCCCCGCCTGGTCATTCTCCAACGCGGCCAGGGCTCCTGCCGCCATCGGCGCGACGAATCCCGTATCGGTCTTACCCTTGATGATGCCCAGATCGGTAATGAAATCGGGCGATCCGACCATTGCGCCGACATGCCAGCCGGCGCCGTTACCGATGAGCTTGGCCGCCGTGAAGGCCTCGGCCCAGGACAGCTCGGGATAGTCGGTGGCGACCTCCGAGAGGGTGATGCTCTGCTTGTCGTATGCCAACACGCAATAGGCGGCATCGTTGAACAAGCGGATATCGTTCTTCGCACAGTACTCACAGATCTCGCGCAACCATGATTCGTGCGCCACCTGGCCACTTGGATTGTGCGGATAGTTGAGCATCAGCAGTTCGGTGCCAGGCTCGATGTCGGCCAGCGAGAAGCGGAACTCGTTAGCGGGATTCAGCGGTAGCGAGTAGTGCCGGGTTCCAGACAACAAGCCACACCAGTCCGCGGGCGATGGATAACCGGGCCGGGTCATGGTCGCGACGCTCAGGCTGTGTTCAGCGCAGCCGCAAGCCAATGGCAACAGACCGAGCGTCGGCTTTATTCCCGGGATCGGTAGCCAGGCGACATCGCCTGCGGGCAAGCTGCGACCGATATGCGCTTCGATGAAGCGACGCGAGAAATCCGGCACCGCCGGGCTCGCGTTGTACTGGTAGCTGTGCATTGACTCATTGTCACTGAGCACGGCTTCAGCGGCCGCCTTGCGTGCGCTCGGCAAGGCGGAACCCCGTGGCTCGCCAATAGAAAAATCGAGCAATCGGACACCTTTCTCGGCGACCTCGGCGCGTTTCTCACGCACCATTTGAAAGATGTTTCGCCCACCGGCGGCCAGTCGCGACCTGCGCATTCGAATCCTCCAAGCACATTGCCCGGCAAGAAGGCCGGCTTCAACGACGACTCAACGATGACCCGTTCCAGACCAACAAGCGAACCTCTACACCCGTGCATTCAGTGCAGGGTACCCAAGGCGAGACCTCCGGGGTCACGAGCTCCTTCAGGCCAGCTCCTCTTGAAGAATCGTGGCAACGCTGTCGATCTGAGCCTCATCGATCACCAACGGCGGCAACAATCGGATGACGGTCGGGCCGGCTGGCAGTGCCAGCACCCCACGCGTCATCAGCGCCTCCAGATAGGGACGCGCCTTCTCACGCAGCTCGATCCCGATCATCAACCCCATCTGCCGCACCGCCCGGACCCGCTCCAGGCGGCTGGCGTCGAAGCGCGACATGAAACGCGCCCCGAGTGCCTCGGCGCGCGCCGGCAGCGAGTCGCGCTGCAAGGTCTCCATGGTCGCCAGCGCCGCCGCGCAGGCCAGCGGGTTGCCGC
>JAGRHX010001491.1 GCA_020444775.1 Gammaproteobacteria bacterium | reverse complement strand
CCGAGGTCAAGGCGAACGGCTGATGCTCCATCCCGGCAACATCGCACAGGGCAATTACACCATCAACAGGCTGCGCGCAGCCTGACGGCAGAGGACACCCACATGCCAGCACTCAACAATGGGACGGCGCTGCAGTCGGTCAACGATTCTTTCGATTTCTTCAACACGTTCCGAGAGTTCGCGTTTTCTGGCGTGTTGGGGTCGGATGATACCGGCGTCAATATGACGGTGAAGGTATTCGGCAGCCACGACGATGATGCGCTCGGTAAAGTCGAGCTGGCGACGCTCACGCTCAACGGGGCAAGCGGCGCTGATGGCTTCTCGGCAACGTCGGCAAAGTGGCCGCGGCTGCACGTGCTCGTTACGGCCGTCAGCGGCACCGTGAATACCGGCGCACTGTTCTTTCAAACTCGTTAGGAGGGCCCCAGATGGCCAGCATCAACAACGTTGCCCTCGGGCTGCCTGGAGTGCCCGCGCTGGCGCCCGGCGCGTCTCTGGCGCCTGTGACGCTTCTAGGCGGCGTGCATCACGCGATGCCGATCTCGCATGGCGGCCTGTATCGAATCGACGCGGATGCCGATTGCTTCATCCGGCGGGATACCGTTCCAGGCGTGCAGGGCAACGACTTCACGGCGGACACCGACGTTATCGGCAACTCGTCGACCACGATCCCGGCCGAATTCGATTGGGGCGTAGGGAACATAAGCCTTGAGTTCTGGGCATCGATCCGAGCCGCGACCAGCAACGGATTCCGGATCAGCGTCGGACACGCAACGTCCGCAGAGGTGCAGATCGTGCTGGGGCGCAATGCGGCCGGCGGTGGTGATGACGACATCATCACCAACAAGTCGACGCTCGCGACCGACGACAACACCGCGATTCTTACCGAGGCCAACGACACCGGGATCGCGTTCGGCGAGACCGTGCACCATTGGGTCTGGAGCATCACCAGAGACGGCGCCGATTCGATCGCCCGGCTCTACATTGACGGCGTGCTGAATTCCGTCACGGAGTGGGACGACACGGCGAACGCCGCCAAGAACATCGATCCGTCTGCCGCGGCCGGGCGTATCTGTCTCGGTGGCAACGTCCCAGGCACGCCGGCCGGAGACGCCATCCTGTACGGTCAGGTGCGCTGGTACAAGTTTGCGCTGACGCAAGCCCAGGTGGTGGCGCGCAACGCGGCCGGGCCGTCCACGTTGCCGACCGATAGCGCGCTGCCATTCGCCTATGTCGATCTCAGCGCGTCCGGATCGTGGGTGTCGGCCGCGGCTCCCGAGATCTGGGACATCGATCAAGCGGTGCTCTACACGTTCAACAACGTTGTCGGTTTGGATCTGGTGGACTGGCTTGGGGGCACGCCGGCGACCGCACAGAACGCAATGCGCGTCGTGGCCAATAGACCCGAGGTGATCCAGGTCCCTGGCGCAGGCTATCTGAATCTCTACAGCCGCCCCGAGGATAGCGGCGATGTTCGTGTGACGCCGGTCTGATGGCGCTTCCCACGCTGGAACGGCCGGGCGCCCGCCTCGGGGGCGTCACACAGACAACGGCATCGGTGTCGTGCCGAACCGATTCAGCCGGCGTCAACCTATACCTGGACGTAGCACACGATCCGGCGTTCACCGCAATCATCGCGACCAGCGCTGCCGCGGCGCTGAACAGCGCGAACAACTACACGGCAACGGCGCACGTCACTGGCCTCGCGCCGGGCACGCGGTATCACTGGCGCGTGCGGGCCGGAGACTCCGGAGACGCGAACGTCGCTGTCGGATCGGGGCTGCTGTTCTCGGGCTCTTTCCGCACACTGCACTCCCGCGCGTCGAGACGCTGGGTGATCTGGGGCCTCGGCTGCATGCAGCTGAACACGGGCGCTGAGTTCAACCGTCGCCTGTCGCAAGTGTTCTCGCGGATCCGGGCTAGTGATCCGCTGGCGTGCATGTGGATCGACGATATCGACTACGTAGACGCACACGGCGCAGTCGGCTCGGGGAACTATGGCGCTGGGGTTTATATGACGTGGCCGCAGGACACGTCCATCAACCAAGCCGAGCGGGAGATCAGGGCGAGGACCAACTATTACAGTCGGCTGGACGAAGAGTGGCGCTCGAACCACAGCGAGGGCATGAACGTTCTTATGGCGCAGATCCCGACGTGGTGGATGTATGGGGATCATGATGGCGGATTCAATGACCGCGACGGCTACGACGCGCACTCGGCAACGGCGTGGCAGGTCGACGCGATCCGCGCGATGAACAAGGTCAATCTAGAGCTGTTCGGCGCGCTCAATAAGCATCATCTAGAAGCCAGCCAGCCCAGCAGCTACACATACAGCACCGACACCGAAAGCGAGACCGACAAGCCGATCCACTACCACTACATCGACGTGCCGCCGGTTCGATTCGTCGTGCTGGACTGTCGCGCGTTCCGTTCGTCCAAGGGTGCCACGGACAATGCCAGCAAGACGATGCTCGGCGCGGCCCAGAAGCAATGGCTGAAGGACGCAATCCGCGACAACCCGCAACCGTTCCTGGCTATCGTCAGCTCGCTGATGTTCGACGGCGATCACGACTACAACCCAGGCCTGACCACATTCGACGGGTGGAAGGGCTGGAGCACGGAGCGCGAAGAGATCCTCGACTACATCTGGTCAGTCGGGAATCCGCATCGAACCGTGATCCTGAGCTTCGACACGCACGTTGCGTGCGCGGCGAAGTACACGGGACAGAATCAGGATCGCCCCGCAATCTACGAAGTGACGAACGCGTCACTGTGGAACACCCCGAACCATAGCTATGTGACGGGCTTCGGAAACCAGATTTACCGCACAGGCGAGACCGCCGCAGCGGTCGGCTATGGCGGGCGCCTGCAGATGATGCGCACCAACATCAACTCGGTCACCAAGGTCACGGCCGGCCCGGGATACATGGAGGTCGCTGCCGTGCAGGTCTACGACAACAACGGCATCGGGGGCTACTCGACCATGCAGCCGTTCAAGACGCTATGGTCTCGGAGGTTTGAGTAAT
>JAGRHX010001490.1 GCA_020444775.1 Gammaproteobacteria bacterium | reverse complement strand
GTCACCCGCGGCATGGCCGCAGGTGTCGTTCACGACCTTGAACTGGTCGAGGTCAATGAAGCACAGCACATGTGGCGAGCCCTGGCGTTGCTTCGACTCGAGCAGCGCCTGGAGCTGCTCGCGAAACTCCCGTCTGTTGCCCAGTCCAGTCAACTCGTCGTGCTGGGCCTGATACTGGAGCTGTTGGCGCAGCTCACTGGCGGCACTTACGTCCTCTGCGCACAGCAGCAGCACGGGTTCACCACTGGCGCTGGCTCCAGTCGTGAACTGCTCGGCTGGTAATGCTCTGGCGGTCTCACGTACCCGGGTGCTGGTGCCGTCGTGTCGGGTACGTTCGATCTCCCAGCTGTGTATCTCATCGGGTCGGGCCAGGCAGGCTCGAACGCGCTCACGCATAGTCGTCTGAACGGAATCATCGTAGAACTCCAGCAGCGGCCGGCCGAGCAGATCGCTGCGTGCTGCGCCGAGGTGGGTAGCCGCGGCGTTGTTGGCGGAATGGATGACGCCGTCGACATCGACACCGAGCAAGGCCATCGGTGTGCCGTCGAACAGCAATCGATATCGCGACTCGCTACGTTCAACATCGGCCTGGGCGCCGCGTAGCGCCTCCAGCGCGGTCTGGGTACGCCCCTGTTGGACCAGGGTCCTGAAGAACAACCAGGCGATGGCGCAGACCTGTAGCGTGATGAGCAGTGCGAACAGCTCGTTCGTGAATCGGGCATGCTGCCTGACCTGACTATCGAGCAACACGCTCTCGCGCTCGATGCGTGTTGCCAGTCGATCGCCCAGCTCGGTCAGACGGGCGAGTAACGCGCGACCTCGTGTGTGGCCGTCCGAGCCCTGCACGAACGGCTCGTCCACCAGCATCGCGACCCGATCCAGGCCGTCCTCCAGAACGAACAGTAGCGAAGTCCGTGTTGAGTCAACCCCTTCGGGGGCTCTGAACGCGTCCAGGTCCATGCCATCGCTGAGCTCGTGCCAACCGGCCCGCTCCAAACTGATACGCAGCGCCTGCAGACGCTGTGCACACAAGCCCAGAGCGTCCATGAGGCGTGCTCGAAGGTGGGCCTGTGCGGTCGGCTCCGAGGGCGTCGCCATCGACTGCGTGACCAGCTGCTCGAAGCTCGCCTGCAGTCGGAAGATCTCCATCTGCAGCTGTGACGATGCCCAGCGCGGGCCGCTTTGAGCCTGGGCCGGGGGTGCGCTCCGTTCGAGCAGCAGATAGGTGGTGGAGGTGCTGGCAAGACCGGCCAGCAAAGCGACCGCCAGCATCCCGTAGGCGCTCGGTGGCCAGCCTCGTGGCACGTGTGTCCGCAACCACTGCCAGAAAACCGGCGCGAAGGCTTGGCGGTCATCGTCGCTTCGACAGCTTGCACCCGAATGGCGCATTCTCTCAGGCCCCTGTGGCAATCACGCGCTTGCGCACGCGTATCGCGTGACGTTCTGGCAAACAATGCGGGGCCGCGCACCGCGGCGCCCGGCGACTTGAACGTCCCGGCCGTCAAAAACTTGAACCAGGTCACAGACCGGTGCGGGGCGATACGAATGCCAGGTATCAGGCCATGTCGGACAGGGAATTCAAATCCCGATGCGGGACGCGAGCCAAGCGTTCACCGTAACGGTATG
>JAGRHX010000137.1 GCA_020444775.1 Gammaproteobacteria bacterium | reverse complement strand
TTCCTCGTCCTGCACGGCGACCAGTTCGACAGCGTGGTCTGCTGCGCGGGCTGGCTGTCCAGGCTGGGCAGCACCGCCTACGAGTGGTTGCTCGAGCTCAACCACGTGGTCAGCTTCTTCAGGCGCAAGGCCGGGCTGCCGTACTGGTCGCTCGCCGCCTACCTCAAGCACAAGGTCAAGAACGCCGTTCAGTACATCAGCAACTTCGAGGAGTGCGTCGCCTACGAGGCCAAGAAGCGCAAGGTGGACGGCGTCGTCTGCGGGCACATCCATCGCGCCGAGATCCGCGAGATGGAAGGTACCTTGTACTGCAATTGCGGCGATTGGGTGGAGAGCAACACTGCGCTGGTCGAGCACATGGACGGCCGGCTCGAGCTCATCCACTGGTCACAAGAGAAACTCGTCAAGCGTGAGTTGAGCGCGGTCGCCTGAGGCGCTCGCGGTCAGACCGCGGTGATCGACCCCCAGCCCATCCTGGTGTGCCAACCCTGGTGATCCACGAGATCGTCACCGCGCGCGGTCCCGCGCGACCATCGGGTGCGTCGCGAGCGTGCGCATAGCCATCGTCACCGATGCCTGGCGACCACAGGTCAACGGCGTGGTCCGGACCTACGAGCAGACCATTGCCCAGCTCGAGGCCATGGGCCACACGGCCACGGTGATCTCGCCGGCGGATTTCCGTACCTTCCCCTGTCCGACCTACCCGAGCATCCGGCTTGCCTGGCTGCCGCGGCGGGGTGTGACACGGGCCCTGCGGGCCTTCCAGCCGGATGCCATCCACATTGCTACCGAAGGCCCGCTCGGACACGCGGCGCGCAGCGTGTGCCGGGCCAACGAGCTGCCGTTCACCAGCGCCTTCCATACCCAGCTTCCCGAGTACATCCATGCCCGGGTGCCGTTGCCGATCCGCTGGAGCTACGCCTATCTGCGCCGCTTTCACGTCCCGGCGGTGCGGACCCTGGTGCCGACACCCTCACAGCTCGAGCGTCTGCGCGAATACCGCTTCGAGCATCTGGTGGTGTGGCCACGTGGCGTCGACACCACGGTGTTCAGACCGTACGGCAAAGCGGCCCTGGATCTGCCCAGGCCCATCTCGATGTACATGGGGCGCGTGGCGGTCGAGAAGAATCTCGATGCCTTCCTGAGCCTGGATCTGCCCGGCACCCGGGTCGTGGTCGGTGACGGACCGGACCGGTACCGATTGAGCCAGCAGTATCCCGACGCGGTGTTCACCGGCGAGCACGGTGGTGAAGCGCTGGCGCGGCTGGTGTCGGCCGCCGACGTGTTCGTCTTCCCGAGCCTGACCGACACATTTGGCGTGGTCCTGCTCGAGGCGATGGCGTGCGCGGTACCGGTCGCGGCCTTCCCGGTCACCGGGCCCATCGACGTGGTCGAGCAGGGCGTCACCGGGGTCCTCGACGCGGACCTGCGCAAAGCCATCCTCGGCGCGCTGGCGCTGTCACCGGAGCCATGCGTGGCCTACGCGCGCTCGCGTAGCTGGCGCGCCGCGACCGAGACCTTCGTCGCCCAGCTGGTGCCCATCTCCACGCCGCTGGTGCAGCGTTTTTGCAGCACGCTGGAGCCGGGCACCTGAGCGCTCCGGCGTACGATCGGCTCCGGGCAGAGGTGCCTAGGTGCTGAAGACCTTGATGAGTTGACCCGGTCGAGGTGACTGATTCTCGGGCAGGTCGTTGAGGACTCGATACCAGGCCTCGTTCAAGGCTCCATACGGCAGGTTCCGCGCCAGTTGCGCGATGCTGTCGTCGGCCCGTGCCTTGCGTACCTGCA
Source organism: Gammaproteobacteria bacterium (assembly GCA_020444775.1). The sequence continues at coordinate 4,351 of JAGRHX010000137.1, read as the reverse complement.
GGCGCAGTGGCGCGACGCTGCGTGCCTGCTCGGGAGTGAGCTGTTTGAAGCTGTAGGTCGTGCGTCTGAAGGCATCGGCAAGCTCCGCGGTGCGTGCGGTGGGGGTGATGAACAGCAAGCGCCACGCCGAGCGTGCGTCGCGTGCCAGGGCCACCAGACGCAGATCCACCGGTGTGCCGTTGCTGCTGCCGCGGGTCCAGCCGGTTCCTCCGGTCAGGCCGTTGACCTGTAGTGTCTCGACATCGTTCAGACGCTTTTGCGCCCACTCGGCCTGGACATAGTCGGGCATGCTATGTGCCCGAGCGACAGGACCGATGTCGAATACCATGGCGGCGCCGCTCGGGTCCTGGGCGATCACCTTGTCTGGTTGATTACGCACCCTGAAGCCGGCCGGCACGGTGAACTCGAAGCCCATCCCCGGATGGACGAAACGACTGCCGATGGTGATGCCCTCGCTCGGATCATCGCCGTACAGCATCCCGTCGACCTGCTGCAGATAGGCTTCGCGTGCCAGCCTCGGGCTGGCCGGTCGTTGCGCCTCGGCCGCGGCCTGTGCCTCGCGCACCCGGTCCACCGTGCGTGGATGGGTGGACATCATGTTGTACTCGTCGATGCTGCCCGCCGGCAGACCCATGGAGCGGGCCTCGACCTGGCTCTGCTCGCGCAGCGTGGAGAGGAAGGTCACCATCGCATCCGGCTCGAAGCCGGCGCGGCTCATGTAGCGCACGCCCAGGGTGTCTGCCTCGAACTCCTGCTGACGCGAGTAGCTCTGGATGGACAGCGCGGCAATGGTTCGCCCGAGCTGCACCACCTGGCCGGGCAGCCCGGCCAGACGCGCGCCGATTGCACCGAGCAACAGGCCGAACTGCGTGGCCTGCTGGGCGCTCAGACGTTCGGCCGTGTGGCGTGCGTTGACATGACCCAGCTCATGGGCCAGGACACCGGCCATCTCCGCCTCGTTGCTGGCCAGGGCGAGCAGCCCGCGGGTGATGTAGACATAGCCACCGGGCAACGCGAAGGCATTGACGATGGGACTGTTGAGCAGCGTGAATCGATACGGAAACTGCTGGTACTCGGTATGCCCGGCGAGCTGCAGGCCGACCGACTGCACATAGCCCTGCAGCCGCGGATGCTGGTACTCGCCGCCAAAGGCTTCGACCAGCTTCGGATGCTGCTCGCGGCCGAGCCGGATGTCGTCCTCGGGCGCATAGGTCCCGGTGAAGCTGGTGCGTCCGGTGGCCGGATTGGTGCTGACGCAGGCCGGCAGGGTCGCGACCATGCCGAGTCCGCCCGCCGTGCGCAGCAATGCGCGCCGGTCGAGCGTCGTCGGGCGATGCGTGACCCGCCCGGGGCGGCGCGCAGGGTTGCTCGAATTCATCCAACTCATCGAAACGCTCCCATGTTCCTGGACTCCTGTTCGTGGACCGGGTCGTCGCGGATCAGGCGGACTTCTCCAGACCGATTCGCCAGTGTTCCTGCTCCTGTCGATGCTCGCTGTGGTGGGCCAGCGAGTCGGGTGCCTCCACCCAATGCACCGCCAGCGTCTCGGCCATGATGTAGTCGCGATGCCGGTCCAGCGCGCTCTCGATGGCGGCACTGCCACTCACCGCCAGGCGGATCCGATCCGAAACGTCCAGCCCGACCTGCTTGCGGGTCTCCTGGATGCTTCGGGTCAGCTCTCGGGCGAGCCCCTCCAGTACCAGTGACTCGTCAAGGCTGGTATCGAGTCCGACCAGGTAGCCACCTTCCTCGGCGCAGGCGAAACCTTCCGCGGACTCGGTCTCGATCAACACGTCCTCGGGTTCGAAGCTCAGGGTCTGATCCTCGAGCACCACGTCGAAGCGCTCACCGGCGGTGACCGCGGCCGCCACCGCTGCGCCGTCGGCCTCGGCCAGCGCCTTGCGGATCTGTGGGATCAGCTTGCCGTAGCGTTTGCCGATGCGCGGCAGGTTCGGTTTCAGCCTATAGCTGACCAGACCGGCGTCGCGCGCGATCAGCTCCAGTGACTTGACGTTGAGCTCGTCCATGATCAGCCGCTCGTGCTTGCGTACCGCGGCCTGCGCGGCTTCGTCCGGCACCCGCACCAGCAGTCTGCGCAGCGGCTGGCGAACCTTGAGCGCGGTCTCGTTGCGCGCCGAACGGCCCAGCCAGACCACCTGCTGGATGACGTCGAACTCGGCGATCAGGGCGTCGTCGCAACGTGCCGGATCCACCTCCGGCCAGGACTGCATGTGCACACTGTGTGGCGCCTCGGAATCGAGGGCGCGGACCAGATTCTGATAGATCTTCTCGCTCGCGAACGGCATGAACGGCGCGATCAGCCGGTGCACCACGCTCAGACACTCGTACAGCGTCAGATAGGCGGACTGCTTGTCCTCACCTTCGGCGGCCTTCCAAAAGCGCGGCCGGTTCAGGCGCACGTACCAGTTGGAGAGCTGGTCGACGAAGCGCTCGATGGCGCTGCCGGCACCCATCGCGTCGAAACGATCCATGCAGTCGGTGGTGGTTCGCACGGTGCGCTGCAGACTCGCGAGAATCCAGCGATCGACCTCCGGCCGGCGCTCGACGGCGACGTCGCGATTCAGGTCCACGCCGTCCAGTCGGGCGTAGAGCACGAAGAACGAGTAGGTGTTCCACAAGGTGTTGAGGAACGAGGCGGCGACGTCGCGCACGATGTCCACCGAGATCCGCTTCTGCACATCGGGCGCGATACGCGCGGTGAAGTACCAGCGCAGGGCATCGGCGCCGACCGTGTCGAAGACGTCGTACGGGTTGACGATGTTGCCCTGCGACTTGGACATCTTCTTGCCGTCCTTGTCGACGATGTGGGCAAGACACACGCAGTTCTTGTACGCCACGCTATCCGACACCAACGAGGCGATGGCATGCAGCGAGTAGAACCAGCCCCGCGTCTGGTCGATGGCCTCACAGATGTAGTCGGCCGGGAATCGTTGCGCGAAAAGCTCCTGGTTCTCGAACGGATAGTGCCATTGCGCGTAGGACATGGCGCCCGAGTCGAACCAGCAGTCGATCACCTCGGGCACACGTCGGTAGCGCTTGCCGGTGTCGGGATGGTCGAACTCGATCTCGTCGATCGCCGGTCGGTGCAGGTCCAGCTCGTCGAGCTTGCGACCGGACAGTCGCTCCAGCTCCGAAAGGGAGCCGATGCACATGTAGTCGCCCTCGCCGTCGGTCCAGACGGGCAGCGGCGTGCCCCAGAAGCGTTCCCTGGACAGCGCCCAGTCGATGTTGTTCTCCAGCCAGTTGCCGAAGCGACCGTCGCGGATGGTCTGCGGCACCCAGTTGATGGTCTTGTTCAGCTCGACCATGCGATCCTTGATCTGGCTGGTGCGGATGTACCACGCATCCTTGGCGTAATAGATGAGTGGATCGCCGGTGCGCCAGCCGTGCGGATAGTTGTGTCGGTACTTCTGTCGACGATAGAGCAGGCCATTGGCCTTCAGCTCGTCGGCGAGGATCGGGTCGGCATCCTTGAAGAACAGACCGGCCACCGGCGTCACCTCGGGCTTGAAGTAGCCGTCCAGACCGACGCCGTGCAGCACCGGCAGGCCGTGCGCCTGGCCGAGCGCGAGGTCGTCCACACCGTAGGCGGGCGCGATGTGCACGATTCCGGTGCCGTCATCGGTGGTCACGAAATCGCCGGCGCGCACCTGCCAGGCGGCATCCAGGGCGTCCGCGTCCACCTCCAGGTAGGCGAACGGCCGGCGATAGCGCATGCCGAGCAGATCGCTGCCCTTGACCACCTTCTCGATCACCCGCTGCTCGTCACGGATGACGCTGTCGACCAGCTCACGGGCCAGGATCAACAGCTCGTCTCCGGTACGCACGTAGGCGTACTCGACCTCGACATCGACGGCGAGGGCGAGGTTGGACGGTAACGTCCAAGGTGTGGTGGTCCAGGCCAGCAGGGCGGTCTTCTCCGCGCCCACCACCGGGAACCGCACGTACACCGAGATGTCGTCGATCTCCTTGTAGCCCTGGGCCACCTCGTGCGAGGAGAGTGTCGCACCGATACGAGGATCGTAGGGCACCACCTTGTAGCCACGGTACAGCAGGCCCTTGTCCCAGATGGTCTTGAGCAGGTACCAGACTGATTCGATGAAGTCGTTGTCGAGGGTGTAGTAGGCCTTGTCCAGATCGACCCAGAAGCCCATCCGCTCGGTCATCTGCTCCCAGTCGCCGATGTAGCGCATGACCGATTCACGGCAGCGCCGCGTGAACTCGGCGATACCGACCTCGCGCTCGATGCGTGCCTTGTCGAAGATGCCGAGCTCCTTCTCGATCTCGTGCTCCACGGGCAGGCCATGGGTGTCCCAGCCGGCCTTGCGCG
>JAGRHX010001489.1 GCA_020444775.1 Gammaproteobacteria bacterium | reverse complement strand
GAACCACCGACACTCGCATTTTCAGAACGATTCAGCGCGATTGTGAATCAATCGGTTAGGCGTGAGAATCTAGCCACAACAAGTACTTACCGTCTCTGCCTGTATCCCCGAATCTCCCCCAGTTCGGTACAATTGCACTTACCCTGCACTTACGGCGCTCGAATCGATGAGCGGCCGGGGAGCACTTAAGTATTCCTCCGTTCGAGGGTTGGTGCATGAAGGCGTACATCGGCGCACGGCTCGTGCGGTCCATCAAGCCGGATCCCGAGGGCAAGCCCTACGAGATCCGCGACACCACGCTCAAGGGCTTCCTGCTGCGTGTGCAGCCCTCGGGGGCGATGACCTACTACGCCCAGATCGCACGTGGCAAGCGCCGGAAGGTTGGCATGTCACCGGCGACCACGCCGGATCAGGCGCGCAACAAGGCGCTCACGCTGCTCGGGCAGGTCGCCGACGGGCTGGATGTGGACACCGAGGCGCGCAAGGCCAAGGTCAAGACCCTGAGCGATTTCCTGACCCTGGAATATGCCCCCTGGGCAGCCCTCAATCGAAAGCGCGGATCTGATTCGGTCGATCGGATCCGCGCGTGCTTTGAGAAGGATCTCGGAAGCAAGAAGCTCCATGAGATCACACCGTGGCTCATCGAGAAGTGGCGCAGCAACCGGCTGCAGATGGGCCGGCGCGCGAGCACGCTGAACCGTGACATCGCTGCACTGAAGGCCGCGCTCGCCAAGGCCGTGGAGTGGGGACTGATCGACCAACATCCGCTGGCAACGGTCAAGGCCGCACGCATCGACAGCAAGCCGATCGTTCGATACCTCAAGCCTGATGAGGAGCGCAGACTCCGGGAAGCGCTCGATCGCCGTGACGACGAGATCAAGACAGCCCGGGCCAACGCGAACGATTGGCGGCGTGCGCGAGGCTATGAGCTGATGCCGGAGCTGACCTACTTCGGCGATCACATGACACCGCTCGTCCTGCTTTCTCTGAACACCGGTCTGCGGCGAGGCGAGGCGTTCACATTGAACTGGGCCGACGTCAACCTGGACACAAAGATGCTGACGGTGCGCGGTGAGGTGGCCAAGAGCGCAAGGACGCGGCACGTGCCACTCAATGCCGAGGCGCACGACGTGCTCGAGCGGTGGCAGACACAGACCGAAGCCGAGGACGGGCTCCTGTTTCCGTCACGCGATGGGCTGCCGTTCAACAATGTGACCAAAGCCTGGCAGGGCTTGCTCGCAGCCTCGGAGGTGGAGGCGTTCCGCTGGCACGACCTGCGCCACACGTTCGCGACCTGGTTGGGCCAGAGCGGCGCCTCGCTGGAAGTGATCAAGGAAGCGCTCGGCCATTCGACGATCGCCATGACGCAGAAATACCGCCACGTCGCCCGCCGCGAGGTGCGCGACGCCCTGACGAAAGTCCCCTCAATTACTCCCCCCAGCGCTACCGTTGTGCACTTCAAGAAAGCGACTAAGTGATTGATTTGAAAGTGGTCGGGGCAGGACGATTCGAACGCCCGACCCCCTGGTCCCAAACCAGGT
>JAGRHX010000136.1 GCA_020444775.1 Gammaproteobacteria bacterium | reverse complement strand
GCCGGCGCCGTTGGCGCCCAGCACGGTGGTGATGCTGCCTTCGCGGGCTTCGATGGATACCCCTTTGAGCACGAGAATGACGTTGTCGAAGATCACTTCGATGTTGTTGAGCTGGAGCATCGCCGCCTGCCTGACTGAACCGGAAGAAGGGCCGGATCGGCAAGTCCGATCCGGCCTGGTCCCACTATGCTGTTGCCAAAGCGTTATTGTCGTCTTGTCATCAGTGACTCGAAACGAGTCGCGGACGGTTCAACCGCCTTTGTGCTCTTCTTCCAGGAGCTCGCGCACCTCGTCGCGATAGGCGCGGTACCAGTCGGTGATCGGTACGTACTTGGCCTTCTGCACCTGGAAGATCCGGATCCATCCGCCGCCTTCGTGATCCTTGGGGGTGATCTCCAGCGGTGGCACCAGACCACCCAAGGTGAAGTCCTTGATCTTGTAGAAGGCGTCGCGAACGTCGGTGCCGGTGATCTCGGCGCTACCCTTGGCGTCCACCGCGTTCTGGATGGCGGCCACGTGCACGGCGGCCTGGAACACACCGCGGTTGTAGTACACCGTGTAGTCCATCTCCTTGGGCGGCTCCTTGCCTTGCGCCTTGTACATCTCGCGGATTTCATCGAGCACCGGGTAGTCCGAGCCGACCCCGGCGAACTGGATGGTGTTGTAGCCCTCGACCACGTCCCAGCCACCGGCGGCGGCGATGTCACCCTCGCTGACCGCCCACACCAGGCCGATCATCTTGTCCATCGGGAAGCCGGCGCGCTTGAACTCCTTGAGCGCGACCGCCGGTGCGCGGCCGAAAACGTGCAGGATCACGAAATCCGCGCGATAGCGGCGGGTGACGTCCAGCACCTGTGCGCCCATCTCGATGCCTGGCGCGGGCACCGCGAAGGTTCGCAGCTTGAAGCCTTCCTTCTCCTGCAGCTTCTCCAGCACCGGGATACCTTCCTTACCGGCCGGGTTGTCGTAGAAGACATAGGCGATCTTCTTGTCCTTCAGCGAGCCGCCCAGCTTCTTCTTGGCGAAATCGACCGCGCCGGCGGTCTGCGACCAGTAGCTCGCGGCAATCGGGAACATGTAGGGATAGCGCTCGCCGTTGCCGGCCGCGGCCGTGCCGAAGCCCGCCGAGGTGCCCGGGATCTGATCCTCGGCCATCTTCTGCACCAGCGCGAAGACCATCGGTGTGCCATACGGCGAGACCAGCACCGCGCCCTCGGACTTGTAGCGCTGATAGGCCTCGACCGCCGGCGGCACCTTGTACTCGATGTCGATCTCGTCGGCGACGACCTTGTTGCCGTTGACCCCACCCTTGGAATTGATGAGGTCTATGTAGTCGCGATAGCCGGGGCACAGCGCCGTGCCGGTTACCGCGGTCGGGCCGGTGCGATCGCACATCATGCCGATGATGATGTCCTTGGCGCTGGCTGTCTGTGAGAGTCCGACCGCCAGCAGGGCGGCCGCTCCCAGCGTCTTCCACGTTCTCATCGATGTCTCTCCTGTACTGATTTGTCTTCATCAGGCGGCGATGCGCCGGATCGAAGTTCCGCGACGCCGGGCGCGACGTGCCTGATTGCTCTTCACCGTAATGGATTTAATACGAGAAAGGCCATACCCGGAAATAATTCCGTACGTTTACCCAGAGCCGGTTGAGTCCTTCCGGCTCCACCACCAGGAAGGTCATGATGAGGCCGCCGAACAGGATCAGTCGGAGCTGTGAGATGACCTGCGCGAGCAGGGCCTCGTCCAAGAACAACACACCCACGTTCTCCATGAAGATACGGATGACGATGGGCAGCAGGGTGATGAAGAACGCGCCCAGTATCGAGCCCAGTATCGAGCCGAGCCCGCCGATGATCACCATCGCCAGATAATCGATGGAGACCACGATCTGGAACTGCTCGTAGCTGGCGATGCCCAGATAATAGGTATACAGCACGCCGGTCACGCCGGCGTAGAAGGAGGAGATACCGAACGCGTAGAGCTTGTAACGGAACACGCTGATGCCGATGATCTCGGCGGCGATGTCCTGGTCGCGGATGGCGATGAAGGCACGGCCAATGCGGCTACGGATGAGATTCAATGTGGCAACGATGGCCAGCGCCGCAAAGAACAGCAGGAAGTAGTACAGCTCTATCGGGCTTTCCAGGGTGTTGCCGAACAGCGTCGGCCTGGGCACCTCGATCGATGCTTGCGAACCGCCGCTGATGCTGGGGCTGTGGTTGATGATCCACTCGATGATGAACTGCGCCGCCAGCGTGGCGATGGCGAGATAGATGCCCTTGATACGCAGCGACGGTATGCCGACAACCAGTCCGATCAGCGCCGCCATCACGCCACCGGCTGGCAACGTGATCCAGAACGGCAGGTCGAACTTCGTGGCCAGGTTTGCCGCGGTATAGGCGCCGACCGACATGAAGGCGGCGTGACCGATGGAGATCTGTCCGGTGTAACCGAGCAGCACGTTGAGTCCCAACGCGCCGACGACCGCGATCGAGACCAGGCTGAGCAGGGTCAGGTAGTACTCGTCCAGAATCAGCGGCAGGATCACGGCGAACAGGATCGCGGCACCGATGATGGCGTACCGGCCAATCGGCAGCGGATACAAGCTCATGTCCGCTGCGTAGTTCGTCTTGTAGAAACCGCTCTCGCGATGAATCATGGGTTCAGATCCTTTCGATCAGCTTGCGGCCGAAGATGCCGTAGGGACGAATCATCAACATCAGGATCATGACCACGTAGGGGGCGAAGTCCTTGGTGCCACCGCCCACGTACGGGTCCAGGTAACCGGCGGTCATCGATTCGACCACACCGATGATGATGCCGCCCACCACCACGCCGATGATCGAGTCCAGGCCGCCGAGGATGACCACCGGGAACACCTTCAGACCAATCAGCGCGAGCTGCGTGTCGACGCCGGTCATGGATCCCCACAGTATGCCGCCGAGCATCGCCACCACGCCGGCCATTACCCAGGCCAGGGCGAAGTAACGCTCGACGTTGATACCCATCGCGGTCGACACCTGATGGCTGTCGGCGACCGCGCGCATCGCCACGCCCTTGCGGGTCTTCATGAAGAACCAGCCGAAGGAGAGCAGGAAGATCGTGCTGATGATGGCGCCGACCAGCTGGATGGGGGTCACGTACAGCGGCCCCCAGATGATCGGAGCGTCAGGAATCGGCAGATTGATGCTGCGTGGCGCGGAGCCGAACACCATCGGCCCGAAACCGCGCAGCAGCGCCGCAAGGCCAATGGTGGCCATGATGATCGAGACCACGTCGCGGCCGATCAACGGTCGCAACACCACGCGTTCCAGGCCGAGGTTGAAGGCAACCATGAACAACAGGCCCATCACGATCGCGAGCCATAGCGGCATGCCATAGGAGCTTGCGCAGGCGGCGATGACGATACCGGCGATCATCACGAACTCGCCCTGGGCGAAG
>JAGRHX010001488.1 GCA_020444775.1 Gammaproteobacteria bacterium | reverse complement strand
GTCCTTGCGCGTGATACTAGACCGCATGGTCGCCGGCGACGTCCTGACCGCGGAGATCCGCTTCATCGAGGGCTGGCGCTTCAATCAGTTGCGCGAGACCATCGCAGAGCATCCGGAACTGCGCCATGAGGCAGCTACCTTGTCGGAGCAGGCGTTGCTCGATCGCCTGGGCATCCGCTATGAGCATCCCGAGGGTTTGTTCTTTCCGAGCACCTACCGTTTCGCGGCAGGGATCAGTGATCTGGAGGTTTATCGAATGGCCCACGAGGCCATGCGCAGATTGCTCGACGAGGCATGGGCCGCGCGTGAGCCTGGTCTGCCGCTGAAAGATCCGTACGAGGCGCTCGTGCTCGCGTCGGTGGTCGAAAAAGAGGCGGGCACCGAGGCCGATCGCGCACTGATCGCCGGGGTGTTCGTCAATCGGCTTCGGCGCGGCATGAAGCTACAGAGCGACCCGACCACGATCTACGGTCTGGGCGATGCATTTGATGGCGATCTGCGTCGCGTCCACCTGCGCACAGACACGCCCTATAACACCTATACCCGTCACGGTCTGCCGCCGACGCCGATTGCGCTGGTGGGCAGGGCGTCACTACAGGCGGTGCTGCATCCGGCCAAGACCGATGCGCTGTATTTCGTGGCCCGCGGGGACGGTTCAAGTCAGTTTTCCGTGACGCTCGACGAACACAATGCGGCGGTGCGAAAGTATCAGTTAGGGCAAGGGCGATGAGGGGCCGCTTCATCAGCTTCGAGGGCATTGACGGCGCTGGCAAGAGTTCGCATGTCGAGCATGTCGCGCGGTGGCTGCAGGCGCAAGGTATACAGGTCGTGCTGACCCGGGAGCCTGGGGGCACTGATCTCGCCGAGGCGATCAGGGAGCTGGTGCTGGCGCGCTCGATGGCGCCGCTCACCGAGGCATTGCTGGTCTTTGCTGCGCGACACGATCATGTTCGGCAGAAGATCATGCCGGCTTTGGCGCAAGGGCACTGGGTGGTCTGCGACCGCTTCACGGATTCCAGCCTCGTCTACCAGGGAGACGGCCGCGGCCTGCCCGCAGAGATCCTGGCCTGGTTAGCCGAGCATGTCCATGGCGGGCTGTGGCCGGACCGCACCTACTGGTTCGACCTCAGCCCCGCGCAGGCGGCGCAGCGGGTCCATGCGCGCGCGCCCGCCGATCGCTTCGAGGCCGAGCAACTGGGGTTCTTCGAGCGCGTCGCCGGCGGTTATGCGCGCATCGCCAGGGAATCACCGGTACGCGTCCTGCGGCTGGACGCGGCACAGACTCGCGAACATATCGCGGCACTCATCGAGGCCGATCTGCGGGCGATGCTGACGCAGGCGACCGAATGACCGGGCAGCCCGCACCGAGCTGGCCCCCCTGGCTCGATCCACCTCTGGCCAGACTGCGCGCGCGCCGCGCGCGACTGCCCCATGCCTTGTTGATCCATGGCACGCCTGGGATTGGCAAGTCATTGCTGGCGCGGGCATTTGCGGCGGACCTGCTGTGCGAGAACACCTCGGATGAGGGTGGCGATCATCGCGCGGCCTGTGGCCATTGCCCTGGGTGTCGCTGGTTCGCCGGCGGCGCGCACCCGGATTTCCGCAGGATCCTGCCCGAGGCGCTCGACCCGGACCACATACCGGAGCGCGGACGCAAACCCTCGCGCGAGATCCGCATCGATGCATTGCGTGCCCTTGGGGAGTTCCTGACCCACACCGGTCATCGGGCGGGCTGGCGGGTGGTGATCATCGAACCGGCCGATGCGATGAATGTCTATGCGGCCAATGCCTTGCTCAAGTCACTCGAGGAACCCGGTCAGCGCACCCTGCTCATGCTGGTCAGCAGTCATCCGGATCGCATTGTGCCGACCATCCGTTCGCGCTGCCA
>JAGRHX010000135.1 GCA_020444775.1 Gammaproteobacteria bacterium | reverse complement strand
TGCTGATCGCCGTGGTGCTGGCCCTGGTCTATCGCAGCGTCGTGCTGGGTGTGCTCAGCCTGGTGCCGAACGTGTTACCCGCGATCGCCGCCTTCGGTCTGTGGTCGTTGCTGGTCGGGCGCATGGGTGTGGCCTTGACCACGGTCTTCCCGATGGTGCTGGGTATCGTGCTGGACGACACGATTCACTTCATGAACGGCTATCTGCGCGCACGACAGACGCTGGGCGTCGACCAGCGCGAGGCCCTGCAGTACACGTTCAGACATGTCGGCCCGGCCCTGGTGAACACCTCGATCGTGCTGGTCTGTGGATTCGGGGTGTTGTCGCTGTCGGGCTTCGAGCCCAATCAAGGCATGGCCCGACTCACGGCGCTGATGATCGCCTGGGCGCTGCTCACCGATTTCTTGATCCTGCCGGCGGTGCTTGGTCTTGCCGAGCGTCTGCGTGGCGGGGCAGGCGCTCGGCGCGCACGGTCGGTGTCGGCTCAGTAGGCGATCATCTTGTCGCTTCGCGCGACGTCGCCCGGTTGCGGTCCTTCACCTGCTCGCAGACCCGGGCCGAACTCGACGCTACCGGATCGGCCGAGCCAGTGGTCGAAGTCCTCTGCATGCAGTGGCGGGCTGATGTAGAAACCCTGGCCGAAGTTGCAGCCCAGCTCGCCCAGCCAATCGAGCATGGTCCGCGTCTGTATGCCCTCGGCGACCACGGTCAGACCCACGTGCCGGGCGAACTCCAGACTCGAGCGGATCACCGCGGCCGCCTCGTCACTGTGCTCGGCCTGCATGGCGAAGGATTTGTCGATCTTGAGCGTCTCGTAGGGCAGTTGCACCAGCTGTCCGAGCGAGGAATAGCCGGTGCCGAAATCGTCGAGCGCCAGACGTACGCCCTTCAGACGCAGTCGGGTCAGGGTCTCGGCCGCCGAGAAATGGTCCTCGAAACCATGGCTCTCGGTGACTTCCAGGGTGAGGCGCTGCGGCTCGATCTCATGTCGACTCAGCACCGAGACGACACGGTCCGGCAGCTCCTGGTTGCCGAGCAGCAGCGGCGAGACGTTGACCGCGACGCCAAAAGTGCTGTCGCGTCCGGCCCATTGGCGCAACTGCAGCAGCGATTTGTCCAACACCGCGAAAGTCAGCTCTTCGATGAGCCCGTGCTTCTCGGCCTGGGCGATGAAGCGTTGCGGCAGGATCATGCCCTGGGTCGGATGGAGCATACGGGCCAGCGCTTCCGCGCCGACCACACCACCTTGCAGCAGGTTGACGACCGGCTGGAAGCAGACCACGAGCCGGTCCTCGTCCAGTGCCTGACGCAGCGCCGCTTCCGGCAGCGGCTCGCAGAAATCCGGTCGTATCGTCGTGCCGCTGCTGTAGATCTTCAGCCGCTGTCGGATGTCGGCGATCATCAGTGGCTTGCGGATCGGATCGATCATGCGCAGGCCCAGCGAGCAGCCCAGCTTGTAGGTCGCGGTGATGACGCGCTCGTCGACGCCGCTGGCCAGGATCACACAGGTGTCGGGCTGGCTGGAGGCGATGTGTCGCAGCAACTCGACACCGTCGGCCTCGCGCATGTTGAGGTCGAGAAACACCACGCCCGGATTGAAGCTGTCGAAGACCGACGGAAAGAAGCTGGCGTCCTCGACGGGGAATACCTCGAAGCCGACCGATTCGCAGGCCTGTTTCAGGATTCGCAGCACGCGTCGATCGTCATCGACGGCCAGGACACGCTTGACGGGCATGATCGCACGTTGCTCGGTTTTGTGTTCGCACGCCTGGGCCGGCGAATACGAACAGCTTTGTTTGTTATCGAGCCTGTTCCTCGGGCTCCCTGTTCATCCATCTCGTCTGGTGCGGATAAGCGATTCTCAGATTATTTTTCTTTTTGTGTTGTCGTGCACGTTCGGTGTGTGAAGCTTTGTAATTGAGACCGCGGATTTTTCAAAGTGGCGAAGATAAGTTGTGGTTGGGTCTTCGCCCACGCCATCTCCGGCGCATTTAATCCACTCTCATCATGGCCATGGGAGAGGCAATGAACGTGATCGACCGCGCGGGCATTGCGCGAACCGTGTCGGAGATGATGGTCTGGGGGAGTACGCAAGGCTCTGCTTCATTAAGCTCGGATGGATGCCACATCGGATGGATGCCTCGAGCCGGTCTCGCTCAACCGTTGACGCCGGGCTCGCCGGACTCTGGAATGCTGACCGTCACCCGGGTCCCACGCTCGGACTCGCTATGGATTATCAGCTGTCCCTGCATCTGACGAACATAGCCGTCGACGACGCTCAGACCCAGGCCGTGGTGTCCCTGACGCCGGCGCGTCGAGAAGAACGGCGAAATACAACGCGAAAGTGTATCGGCAGACATCCCGAAACCTTGATCCTCGATCGTCAGTTTGAGGTGCTGCCGCCCCGCCAGCGTCTCGATCTCACAGGCGATACGGATCCAGACCGGCAGCCCGTCGCGCTCGCCGAAGCGACCACGCAGCGGCTGATGGGCTTCGATGGCGTTACAGCCGAGCTGATGCAGGATCTGTAGCAGTGCGTTCTGGTCCAGGCTCAAGCTGGTGTCGGCGCTGATGCCGGCCGCGGGTTCGATGCTCAGGCGGGCGCTCGGAGGCAGGCGAGCGCCGATGTCGCGCTCGAACCCCCCCAGCACATCGAGCAGCACGGTGGGGACCGGTGTGAGTTGCGCCCCGCCGGCCCAGATGGCGAGCTGCTCGATGGCCGCCGCGCCCTCGCGGGCGGCCGAAATCAGATCCTCTGACAGCTGTAGGGTGCTCGACTGGGTCTGCAGATTGCCCAGATCCTCCTGGACCAGGGTGGATGCACCAATCAGGATACCGAACAGGTTGTTGAAGTCGTGAGCCAGCTGGCTGGCCAGCGCGAGCGCATCCGCTGATGGTGCTTCAGCCACGACACCGTCGGTCGAGAATGTAGTTGCTGACATGATGGCACCCCGATCAGACGATTGTTGCGCACTGGCATGATTTCGACGCGCAATATTGCACCTGATACGTGGGCAAGGCGTGTTGTGGATGTAACACCGAGAGCCGAAATGGTGAATCGATAGACCTTAGAGTTGTCATTTCGCCTGGAAAACTGCAAGCATGCCTGGGTTTTGGTGATAATAATGATTCTGACCGACTCACCCAGCGAAGGAAACGCGCACATTCGACTCCAACATGGCCCGGGCCTGATGCAGGCCATAAGAACGAGCATGCGCAACAGCTTTCACATTCTTCTGGTCGATGACGATGAGCGAATGAGACGTCTCGTCTCGACCTTTCTCGGCCGTGAAGGCTTTGAGGTGCGTGAAGCCGCCTGTGGGCAGGATATGCGCCGTGCCCTGGCGCAGCGAATGCCGGATCTGGTGGTGCTGGATCTGATGTTGCCCGACGAGGACGGTTTGGAGCTCGCTCGCGAGCTGCGCGCCAGCGCGGACCCGGACGTCGCGATCATCATGCTCACCGGCAAGCACAGCGTGGTCGACCGCGTGGTCGGGCTGGAGGTGGGTGCCGACGACTACATCGTCAAGCCTTTCGACGTGCGCGAGCTGCTGGCTCGCATCAAGACGGTGTTGCGTCGCACCATGCAGCCCTGCGCGCCGCGCCGCCGCTCGGCCAAGCGGGCCACCTTCCGCAACTGGGTGGTGGACTTCGTGAGCAGCGAGCTGACCGCCGCCGACGGCACCCGCATCAACACCACCGGCAACGAGTTCCAGCTGCTCGCCTTCCTCATCCAGCGCGCGCCGCGCACCGTCAGCCGCCAGGAGATCTCCGAGCACGTGCTCGGCCGCAACTGGACCCCGGCCGACCGCAGCAGCGACGTGCTGGTCGCCAAGCTGCGCAAGAAGATCAGCGCGGCCAACTGCGGCTCGGCGCTGATCAAGACCGTGCGCGGTGCCGGCTACAAGTTCGCCACCGACGTCGAGTTCGACTGAATCGCCGCACGCATCCGGGCGACCGAGGCATAGCCATCCGCACCCGAGGTTCGCTACACTATGCGGCCCGCTGGCGTGTGACGGTCGTGGCTTTCACAAACGACCGTCCGCTCTGACCGCCAGCGACGCCACCCCTCGGAGAGGTACCGAAGTGGCTATAACGGCACCGACTCGAAATCGGTTGGTCCTTAACTGGGCACGCGGGTTCGAATCCCGCCCTCTCCGCCATTTCTTTCCAGTAGAGCTTTGAAGAACAAGCTCTACGTCTACAATCGCTCAGTCCTCCAAGCAGTCCTCATTCCAGGCATTCACGGCGCTGGCGACTGGGGCTGAGCGTGCGATCTCCCGCACCTCTGTCCGTTAACGGGCCTCCATTTCGATACCGAATGCGCGAGGATTCTCACGCGAGGCTTCCGGTCATTTCCCTCACCAGCAGCTGCTGCTTACAAAGCGATAATCCATCGCTTTCGGTGTCGGACTCGATCTGGACGGCCGGCCCTGGCCCCAAAGCACACCGCGCCAAGGGCGCAGGCAAGCAAGCCCAGCGCACCAGGCAGCGGTACGGGGGCCACCGATACCAGTGTCCCGGTCCACTCGTTGCTCTCGATGCTCGCGGACAGCGAGGTCGCCGAGAAACCGTCCGGGAGCAGGAACACGGGTCCGGTGGTTGGGAAGCTCACGGTCGATCCGAACAACGCGCTCGACGAGATGGTTCCGTTGTGTGTGCCGGTCGGAATACCCCCGAGCTGTGCGAGTGATTGCACGCGCAAGCTGACCGTCAGCGTGTAGTCGAGCCCGACCACCGCGGTGAACGGATCCAGTGCGATTGTGGCAGGAAAGGTCACGCCGGATAGATCGCCGATGGCGTTGAATTCGAAATCAGGCGGATCGAAGCCACGTTGCTGGAATATCGAGGTCATTCGCCCGCTGAAGTTCGTGCCGCCGGGCGCGGGGCCGAACTCGATATCGAGATCGATGAGTGAGCTGGCGCTCATCACCGTCCCGTCGGACCCCGGCAGCGCAAAGCGCGACAGGTCGCCGCTCACTTCGAATAGCGGTGTCACCTCCACCAGTGTTCCGGGGCTGCCGCCTGTGAACTGGATGTCGTCGATGGTGAAGCTCGCTCGCGCCTGCCCGCTCGCCAACGGCACCTGACCGGGCTGTGTCGCATACGTGCCCTCGGTGCGCGAGCTGGCGATCGCGCCAATCGAGCCGAGGTTCGCGCCGGCGCTCGAGAAATGCCGTGCATGGACATCGGGTGGAAACGGGGTGCCGGACAAGGTGGTCAGGGAGCGGCCCACGCTCTGCGTGCCAGTCGCCGAATCATTCCCCGTGTCTGCGGGCGCAATGAAGCTGTACGCGGTGCCCTCCACATACACCGATACCTCGCCTGCGTGTGCGAGCGTGGGCACGCCCAGCGCGGTCACCAGACAGGTTGCAAGAGCGGCGTTTCGACGGCTCAGCATGACCGGTTCCTCCGTGTCGCTGCCAGATGCTAGCGCCGCGAATCCTGACGGTGCAAACGATCAAGATTCCCCTCACCCTGGGCTGCTCGATGCGCTACGCAGCGGGTCCGGGCGGCCTCGAGCGCTATGCGCGGTGCGTCGAGAGCGCGTCATGGACAAGACCCGCGGCGCCAGAGCACTCGCACGGTCATCGCGGGTGGGCACTGCGATGTGACCTGGCCGGTATCCTGTAGCCGGCCCACAGTCTCACGGAGTGGATATGTTGCTCGATTCCAGATTGGCCAGATGCCTGCGCGTATCGCGTTGGGCGACGCCGCTGCTCGCATGTCTCGCAGCGTTGGCAGCAGGTGCGCTTGCGGCGCAGGAAGGTGGCGCGCAGGCGTCGTTGCAGGGGCCTGCCGGCGCCACCATGAACGAGACGATCGAGGTGCGCTGGCAAGGGCCGGATCTGCCCGGTGACTACATCGGCTTCGTCGACTCCGCGACCGGCAAGGCAACGCGCCAGTACGTCTACGTCGGCAATACCAAGGGTGGTGTTGCCCGTATCACCAGCCCGTCGGTGCCTGGGCGCTACGAGCTTGCGTATTTCTCCAAGCGGGAGATCCTGGCGCGCGTGCCGATCGAGATAAAAGCCGTAACCGCGCGACTTCAGGCGCCGTCGAGCGCGGATATCAACGCCCGCATCACGGTGCAGGTCGATGGTCCGAACAACGCGGGCGACCTCATCCAGGTCATGACGTTGGACGGCGAGCCCGTTCGGGGCCGGTACGCTTATGTGGGCAACCACGCGGACGGCAATGTGCCTCTGCGTATGCCCGAGGCGGCAGGGGAGTACCGCATCGGCTACCTCACAGCGCAAGTCCTCATCGGGTCGACGTCGATCACCGTCGGCACCGTTGCCGCGACGTTGAACGCGCCAGACTCGGTGGCAGCCGGGTCGCGTTTCGAAGTCGCCTGGCAGGGACCGAACAATCCGGGGGACAAGCTCGTGCTGCTCGATAGCGCTGGAGAGCAGACCAAGAGCTACGCCTATGTGGGCAACCGGCCGGAGGTTGCGACGCTGCGCGCGCCGGAATCGCCAGGCGGCTACGAGATCGTCTATCTGACCGGAAACCAGGTGATCGGCCGCGCACCTGTCACCGTCAATGATGTCTTTGCGAGCCTGCAATCGGAATCGAGCGTGCTGGCGGGGCACCGGCTGGCGATCGGTTGGGAAGGCCCGGGGAATGCCGGTGACATCATTCGATTCATCGAGCCGAGCAGCGGCGAGAGCGCGTCGTACGGCTATGTCGGCAACAGTGACGGCCAGATCCTGCGCGTGACGGCGCCGCTGGATGCTGGCAACTACCGGCTCGAATATACGACGGCCGGCGGGCGAACGCTCGCGACACGGCCGGTCGAGGTCGTGCCGGCCCCGGTTGCACCAGGAAGACTGCGGGTATTGCCGTCCGCCAACCTGAGGCTATCCGATCGCGACGCTATAGAGGTGATTCTCGATGCATCGGGCAGCATGCTGCAGCGGCATGAGGGACAACGCCGGATCGACATCGCGCGCCGGACTCTGACCGAGCTGGTGAGAAACACCATCCCCGACGGCACCGGATTTGCCTTGCGCGTGTTCGGCCACAGGGAGGCGGGTAGCTGTCGAACCGATCTCGAGATCCCGCACGCCCCACTCGATGCCGCGGCGGTCAGCGAGGTCGTTGCGGGCGTGCAGGCGAGGAATCTGGCGAAGACGCCAATCGCCGCGTCGCTGGCGCGGACCGAGCAGGATCTCGAGCAGGTCGCCGGGGAGCGGATTGTAGTGCTGCTGACGGACGGCGAGGAGACCTGTGACGGTGATCCCGCCGAGGCGATAACGCGTCTTCGCGAGCTCGGTGTGGATATTCGCGTCAATATCATCGGCTTTGCGATCGACGATTCGAAGCTGGCAGAGACCTTCTCCAGGTGGGCGCATCTGGGCGGCGGAACCTATCTGGCCGCCGACAGTGAAGGCGAGCTCGCGAGCGCGCTGGGGACATCGGTCAATCCACGATTCCAGGTCGTCGATGCATCCGGCGCCCGCGTGGTGGATGCTGTGGCGGGTTCCGGGGACGTGTGGCTGCCGCCGGGCGACTATGTCGTGACCGCCGCGGGCAGGTCGTATCGGACCAAGGTCACGAGCGATGATCTGACCACGGTAACGTTGGAGTAGCGAGCAGCCTCGACCAGGCCGGTCCTGGCTGACGGCGCTGGTCAGACCGCCCGATGCAATCTCATCGGGATATCGGTCATTCCATTCGCGACCAGGTGCACTGGCTCGATCAAGGTGAGAAGGCGGGGCAGGCATTCCGACACGGCATCGGCATGAACCGGGTCCGGCGGCGGCGCAATTGCGACGTCTCGACCCATCAAGCCGATCTCTTGCCCCTGCCAAACCCCAAGACAGCCAACCCCAGACCCATCAGCCAGAACGCGCCGGGCAGCGGCACCGGCGCGGTCGCGATC
>JAGRHX010001525.1 GCA_020444775.1 Gammaproteobacteria bacterium | reverse complement strand
TGGCCGCCGTCGTTGAAGCGGGTGCTGGCGTTGACAAAGACCGCCGACGAGTTGACCTCGTTGACAAAGCGCGTGGCGTTCTGCCAATCGTTGGTTAAGATGCCGTCAGAGTGATCTTGGCTATGTTCTTGGATGTGTGCAATCGCTTCGTCCAAATCCTCCACGACCTTGACGCCTAGGATCAAGGCCATCCACTCCGTGTCAAAATCGTCCGGACCGGCGGGCGTGACCTGCGCGCCATGACCATCTTGTTGCAGAATGGTCAACGCCTGGCCAGTGGCGCGTAATTCTACTTTGCGTTGCGCCATGCGCCGCGCCACTTGGGGCAAAAATTCCTCTGCCACCTTGCGGTTGACCAGGATCGTATCGAGCGAATTGCAGACACTGGGCCGTTGCACCCGCGCGTTCTCGATTACATCGACCGCCTTGGCAAAATCGGCGCTGGCGTCAACATAGAGGTGACAAACGCCAATGCCGCCGGTGATGACCGGAATGCTGCTCTGTTCGCGACAGAGCCGATGCAACGCCGCCCCGCCACGCGGGATGATCATATCGACGTATTGATCCAGGCGTAACAATTGGCTTACCAAGGCGCGATCGGGGTTGTCGATGGCTTGCACAGCGCCGCGCGGAAATTGCACCCGTTCCAGCGCCGCGCCAATCACCTGGGCCAGCGCGCCGTTGGTGCGGGCAATCTCCTTGCCGCCGCGTAGAATGACCGCGTTGCCGGTCTTCAAACAGAGGGCGGCAATGTCAATCGTGACGTTGGGCCGCGCCTCATAGATCACGCCCAGCACGCCAATTGGGATGCGGCGGCGGCTCAGGCGCAGCCCATTGGGCAGCACCCGGCTCTCGATCTCCTCGCCGACTGGGTCGGGCAACGTCGCCACCCGGCGCGTGTCCGCGGCCAGCGCATGAATGCGCTTTTCGTCCAGCATCATGCGGTCGAGCAGGCTTGCGCTCAAGCCATTGGCGCGCCCGTCCGCCATATCCAGCTTGTTTTGGGCAATAATGGTCGCGGCGCTGCTTTCCAGTTCGTCTGCAATCGCCAACAACGCCCGATCTTTTTGTGCGGTCGTCAAAATACCCAACTTGCGGCTGGCAGCCCGCGCGGCCTTGCCCATTGCCTCTAGGTCTATGGTCTTTCGCTCAGTCATGGCACATTCCTGGTGGCTTATTTTGCATGATTGCTATGCATTGAGGCCCCTCCCTAACCTCCCCGTGGGGAGGCGAACCGTAACTTCGTCAACGAAGCGACGGTTCCTCCCCCAGTGGGGGAGGTTAGGAGGGGGCAATTCTTTCCTGTTGCGGGCATTATAGCGCAAAATTTCACGGTTGACGCAATTGGCGATCCGGCAGCGGGGGATGGCTCCCGCGATCACGGCTGACGCGACGCCATACACCTGTCAGCTCATGCGAGCGGCCCAGCGCCCAACGTGATCTGCGCATTAGGGTGGGCAAAAAGACTGTAGGCCAGCCAGATGGGGTCTTGCGGCGCTTGCGTCTTGAGCGCGTTGCGGGCTTGGCGCGCTGCCTCGGCGACGGTCGCACCGGGCACAGCGAGCGCCTCGTAGAAGGTAGTGCAGAATACCTGCGCCAACTGGTCATTCACCTCCCAGAGCGGGGCGATGAGCGCGCCCACGCCGCAATCCTGCACCAGGACTTTGGCCCAACCGCCCAGCCCGGTAAGGGAGAGCCCCACGGAACCGACGCGACAGGCATTGAGAACGAAGAGCGGCCGGTCGCTGCGCAGCCGCGTCTCGACGGGGCCGACCAGGTCGTCCGGGCGCAAGGCGGCGTTGTTCTCTAATTGGAGCGCCGAACGGTTCGGCGCGTCGCTGCGGAAACTGCCGTGACCGGCAAAGTGCCACAGTTCCACCGGCTCCGCGCCGCCCAACAGGGCTTCCACGGCGCGACGAGTGGCGGCAGCCGGCGTACGGTCGTTGAGCGCGTAGCGTGCGGCCAACCCGCGCACCATTGCCTGCTCGGTATGGGCGCTGGCCAGGTCACAATCCGCCGGCGTGATCGCGGCCAGGTTGCGGATGACGATCTGCTGGGCAGGCGGCGCGGCGGGGGTGAACCAGCGCGCAAAGAGATACTGTACGCAGAAGAAGTCATCGTCGACGGGATCGCTGGGGTCTTCGCCGTCGTAGGGCTTGACCAGCTCCCAGGGGATCCACGGCTCATCGGAGACGATCTGCATGGTGCGCACCACGCGGCGGAAGCGGCGGTACTCGCGCCGTAGCTCAATGGGGAAGAGGTCGCGAT
>JAGRHX010001487.1 GCA_020444775.1 Gammaproteobacteria bacterium | reverse complement strand
CGGGCGCCAGACCAGGAGGAATCGACATGCATGAGCTGATCTTTCTGGACCCCGGACATTTCCATGCCGCCTTGACCTTGCGTGCGTCCAATCCGGCGGTTGCCGACGCGATCAAGGTCTTCGCCCGGCCGGGGCCGGAGCTGGACGCGTTCCTGTCGCTGGTCGAGGCCTTCAACACGCGCGAGCGTGACGCGACCCGCTGGCAGGTCCAGGTCCATCATGACGAGGATCCGCTGCGTGCCTTGCTGGATCGTTGCACGGGCGGCAACGTCATCATCGCAGGGCGCAACGATCTGAAGCTGGAACGGATTGCGGCCTTGCACGATGCGGGTTTCGCGGTGTTCGCCGACAAGCCGTGGCTGGTCAGCCCGGCGGCGCTGCCGCTGCTGGAGCGGGCCACCTCCGGCCCGCCGCTGGCGATGGACATCATGACCAATCGGGTCGATCGCTTCGCGCGTCTGCGCCAGCAGGTGGTGGCCGATGCCGAACTGTTCGGTGAGTTCGTCGATGACGGCGAGCCGGCCATCGACATGCAGACCCTGCATCATCTGTACAAGCGGGTGAACGGTCGGCCGCTGACCCGACCGCCCTGGTATTTCGACGTTCGTGTCCAAGGGGACGGGCTGACCGACATCCAGTCGCATCTGGTCGACCAGGTACAGTGGCTGACCGGACATCTACGCTCGGCAGAAGCCGATATCGGATTGCGCCTGCTGACGGCGCAACGCTGGCCGACGCCGGTGCCGCTCGAGCTGTTTCGGGATTGCACCGGGCACGCGCGCTTCGCGGACGAGCTGGCCTCGGCCATCGACCCACACGGCGTGCTGCAGCTACAGTGCAACGGCATCATCGAATATCGGGCCAACGGCGTGCGTGTAAGGCAACGTGCCGAGTGGCTGCAGAAGGAGCCCGAGGGCAGTGGTGACCAGCATCAGGCGCGGATCCGTGGCACGCGCTGCGAGGTGCTCTCCAGCCTCGGTCCGCAGACCGGCTTCAAGCCCACCCTGCTGGTGCGCGCGGCGCCTGGGGCTGCGCTGGACGCGGCCCTCGAGCGGGCCGTGCAGCGCTGGCAGGACGACCACCCGGGGGTTGCCGCGCGGGCATGTGGCCCCGGTGAGTGGCGGATCGAGCTACCCGCCGGCCTCGAGGGCGGGCACGAGTCACATTTTCCGATCGTGCTCGACGAGTTCTTGCGCCGTGCGTACGGTGAGCAGTGCGATATCGAGATCCTGGCCCGACGCATCCGCGCCAGATACGGGTTGTTGGGGGAGGCGCAACAGGCGGTGCTCACCGGCTGAACCGAACGATATCCCGTGCAGCGCGACCCAGCCGGTACCGACATCGCGGATCGAGGTCGCATCGCGATCGGAGGACTCTGTTTCCGCGTTACTTAAGGACTAGAATACGCGGTTTCCGAAGCAGCAGGTCAACGCGTCGGTGCATAAGCTTTATCGGCGTCGTCTGGTCTGACTCGGACTGGCCATGCGCTTGGCGATGGGACGCACGTATCGGACCACCGGTTCCGGCGGGTGCGGCGCGCCTACGTCTTGATGTTGAGAGTCTTGGTTGCACGAGCACGGTGCGTGTCGAACCCACGAGAGAGGACAGCAGTGAGCATTCCATTTGTCGATCTGAAGGCGCAGTTCAAGGCGCTCGAGTGCGAGATTAGAGCCCGCATTGATGACGTGCTGAACCATGGGACGTTCATAATGGGACCCGAGGTCGACGAGCTGGAGAAGGCGCTCGCCGAGTTCGGTCAGGTGAAGCATGCAATCACCTGTTCGAGCGGTACCGATGCGCTGTTGATGCCACTCATGGCCTGGGGAATAGGGCCGGGGGACGCAGTCTTCACCACCACCTTCACCTTCATAGCCACCGCGGAGGTTGTGCGCTTGCTCGGTGCTACGCCCGTGTTCGTGGATATTGACGAACGCACTTTCAACATCGACCCGGCGAAGCTGGAAGAAGCGGTGCAGAAGGTGGTCGAGGACGGCAAGCTACGGCCGCGTTGCGTGGTACCCGTCGACCTATTCGGCCTGGCGGCAGACCATGCCACGATTGCAGATATAGCGCGGCGTTACGAGATGAAGGTGTTGGACGATGCCGCTCAGGGCTTCGGCGGTCTATATCAGAACCAGCGCCTCGGTGGCCTGGGCGATGCGTGCGGTACCAGCTTTTTTCCAGCCAAGCCGCTCGGGTGCTACGGTGACGGTGGTGCGATTCTGACCAACGACGATGACCTGGCTGATCACCTCAAGTCGGTTCGGGTGCACGGCAAGGGCAGCGACAAGTACGACAA
>JAGRHX010000134.1 GCA_020444775.1 Gammaproteobacteria bacterium | reverse complement strand
CGACGATCAGCCAGCTCAGCTACATCGTGCTGGGCGCCATGCTCGGCGTCGCGGCTGGCGCCGTGGGTGCCGGCATGCACATCGCCATGCACGCGTTCGGCAAGATCACGCTGTTCTTCTGTGCCGGTGCAATACTGGTGACCGCCCACAAGTCCCGGGTAAGTGAACTCAATGGTATCGGCCGGCGCATGCCGTGGACGATGGCCGCGTTTGCCGTCGGCGCGGTGTCGATGATCGGCGCGCCGCCGGTCGCCGGTTTCATCTCCAAGTGGTACCTGCTGATGGGTTCACTGGATGCCAGTCACTGGTTCGCGGTCGGCGTGATCGTCGTGTCGACGGCATTGAACACCGCGTACTGCATGCCGATCGTCTACGCCGCCTTCTTCAAGCCGGAGGACGCGCCAGCGATATCGGGGCAGGACGATCACGATCACCCGGACCACGGCGAGGCCTCGTGGCCGATGCGGGGGGCATTGATGTTGACCGCGACGCTCGCCATCCTGGTTTTCTTCTTTCCGGGCGTTCCCCTGGCGCTCGTTCAGCAGATGGCAGGTTTGTGATGCAGACACCCGACGCGCCCGAACAGCCGCCGACAGGGAACGATGAGGGCCGCGACCGGCACCGCGTGCACTGGTTGTATCGTCGCGATAATCGGCCAAAGCTGTGGCTGCTCCAGTTCGTCATACTGGCGCTGGCACTGGTGCCGGAATTCTTCGTCCATCATCACCCGCATTTCGACGGCTCGGGTTTCACGCTGGACGGGACATTCGGGTTCTATGCGTGGTATGGCTTCCTGGCCTGCGCCGGCATGGTGGCCGCGGCCAAGGTGCTCGGCATCTTCCTGAAGCGCGAGGACACTTATTACGATGAGTGAGTTCGCGTTCCCGCCGGGCCTGGTCCTGGTACTTGGCGGCCTGCTGATACCGTTCACGTCGAACCGCAGGCGTCTCGCGTTGCTGCTGGGCCTGCCGGTACTGACCCTGTTGGTGGTCTGGTCGCTGCCGGACGGTGTCCTGGTCCGGACGACCTTCCTCGACTACACGCTGGAGCCGGTGCGCGCGACCGCCGAGGGGCGGTTGTTCGCGACGATCTTCGCCATCATGGCATTTGCCGGTGGGCTGTATGCCTATCGTCAGGCCAGTACGCTGGAACTGACTGCGGCCTTCGTCTACGCCGGGTCGGCGGTGGGCGTGACCTTTGCCGGTGACCTGCTGACGCTGTTCGTGTTCTGGGAGGTCATGGCGCTTGGTTCGACGGCCGTGATCTGGGCAGCCAGTACCGTGTCGTCGCAGCGCGCCGGTATGCGTTACCTGCTGCTCCACCTGCTCGGCGGCGTTGTCCTGATGATTGGCATCATCGCCCAAGTCAGCACGACTGGCTCGCTCGCGTTCGAGCCGATGACGCCCGACAGCGTGCCGACGGTGCTGATCCTGATCGGGTTCCTGGTCAATGCCGGGGCACCGCCGCTGTCGGCCTGGATCGCCGACGCCTATCCCGAGGCCAGTCCGAGCGGTACCGTGTTCCTGTCCGCGTTCACGACCAAGACCGCTGTGTTCACGCTGCTGGTCGGGTTTCCGGGCGCTGACATCCTGGTGCCGATCGGCCTGTACATGGTGTTCTACGGCATCATCTACGCGCTGCTCGAGAACGACATGCGCCGCATCCTGGCCTACAGCATCGTCAATCAGGTCGGCTTCATGGTGGCAGCGATCGGTATCGGCACCGAAATGGCGCTGAACGGCGCCGCCGCGCACGCGTTTGCCCACATCATCTACAAGGCCCTGTTGCTGATGTCCGCCGGCAGCGTGCTGTTGATGACGGCAAGGCGCAAATGCACCGACCTGGGTGGCCTGTTCCAGAGCATGCCCGTGACCGCGGTCAACGGTATCATCGGCGCACTGGCCATATCGGCGTTCCCATTCACCTCGGGTTTCGTGACCAAGTCGTTGGAGACCCAGGCAGCCGCGAACGAGGGCATGCTGCTCGTCTGGCTGTTGTTGCTGGCAGCATCCGCGGGCGTGTTCCGGCATGCCCGCATCAAATTCCCGTGGTTCGTGTTCTTCCAGAAGGATTC
>JAGRHX010000133.1 GCA_020444775.1 Gammaproteobacteria bacterium | reverse complement strand
GTGGGAGAGGCCTTCGAGCTGCCACTGGTGGCCGAACGCGAGCTGATCGGCCGGGTCCAGCACCCGACGCTGGGCGATCTGCCGGCGCTGCGTTCACCGATGCGACTCAGCCAGACCCCTACCGCCGCGCCGACCGCCGCGCCACTGCTCGGCGAGCACAGCCGCGCGGTGCTGCGTGACTGGCTGGCGGTGGACGATGCTGAGTTTGAGTCGCTACGCGGCGACGCGGTGGTGGTCGAAAGCCGAGGCTGAGCGGGGCCGGGGCGCTCCCGCGTAGCGTCCGCTGACCCCACCGCGCACGACCTGGCAGTGCCGCTCTTCAGGCGCTCGGCGGGATGCCGCCACCGAGCAGCTTCAGCGCCAGGGCGATGTGCGCCGCCTCACGCTTCTGCTCGTCCATGTCCTTGAACTCCTGCCAGCGATACTGGCGCTCCTTGGCCATCGGCGCCTCGTTCTGCGCGGCAAGGGTCGGCTTGCCATGCGGCGAGACCTCATAGAGGCTGCCGTACAAGGCAAAGAACTCGTGCTTGGGCCGCGCGGTCTTGATCACGGCGTGCTGCAGATCGAACTGCGACCAGTCGGGTCGCCCGTTGTCCTGCAGCTCGAGCACCTGATCGTAGTTCGTGCCGCCATCCTCGATGCCCGGAATCGGCGTCCAGATGGTGAAGGACGGGTACTCGACCTCCTGCTCGCGAATGAAGCGCTTGACCTCGTCGAACTCCTTCTCGGTGTAGCTGGGGTGGATGATGAAATTGGCGAAGATTCGGATGTCGAGCTGCCTGGCCAGGGCCAGCGCCTCGACGATCTGGTCGCGCTTCTGACGCTTGTTGTACTGCGCCAGCTCGTGGTCGAAGATGGTCTCCACGCCGAAGAACAGCCGATTCAGCCCGAGATCGCGCCAACGCCGCATCAGCTCACGATTCTTCAGGAAGGTGTCGATACGACAATAGGCATAGTAGTTCTTGTCCACGCCATGAGCTTCCAGCCGGTCGGCGAGCTGCATCATGCGTCGCTGATTGACGAACGGCTCGTCGTCACTGAGGTGGATGTAGCGCTCCGGAATGGCCGCGAACTCGCGTGCGACATCGTCCAGATCGCGCTTGTAGTAGTGGCCGTCCATGATCCGCCAGAGCGAGCAGAAGCTACAGCGATACGGACAGCCGACCGTTGTCCGGGCCAACGCCACCGGCTTCATGTCATCGATGTGATACTCGCTCCGGTCGGTTGGCACGAGGCTGCGATCCGGTACCGGAAGGCTGTCTATGTCGAAGTGCGGCGAAGGCCCGCCGAAGCGGAAGCTGCCGTCTACCCGCGACCAGACACCGGGAATGCCCGCCACCGGCTCGCCGCCCTGGAGCCTGTTGAGTATCGCCTGGAAAGCGATGATGCCCTCGCCGATGACCAGGAAGTCCATCTGTGGCTCGAAGTAATCGACCGGCTCCAGCGTCACATGGTGCCCACCGACCACCGTCTTGCACTCGGGTACCAGCGTCTTGGCCCGCGCGCAGACCTCAAGGTTCCGCAGCACGTGCATCGAGTAGCCCGTGACACCGACCACGTCGGGCTGGTAGTCGAGCAAGGTGCTGTCCAGATCGTGCACGTGCAGACGCAGATCGAGCAGCCGCACGTCATGACCGAGACGCCGCCCGGCGGCCGCCACGTATTCGAGCGCGATGGGCTCGGCAATCGCACCCAGGTCCATGTATCCGATGAGCTCGCGCTCGGCATTGGGGTAGACCAGCAGAATCTTCACGACCGTCTCCTGATGAGCAGTGTGAGTCCGCGGCGATCGGGCTTGGCGGCGCACGCTCGGCTTCTCGGACCCTGAACTTCCACACACACGGCATCATTACGACCCGTCTGCGGACCTCTGAATGCCCGCGGAACCGTCACCGACGCGTTTGCTTCTCGCATCACTATCACGAAGCCTCGCTGTTTGCACGTGGCAGGCACACCCCGTGGCCGAGTCAGCGCGTACCCTGAGAAGTGAATCACGCCCGGCGCTCCCCGTCCCGGGGTCGTGGCAAGGCTCGGCATCCTTGCGGTGCGTTGCTCGGGTGTGCCGCTTCATACCTGGTCTTTCATACAGTATCCTGGCCGCATGCAAGCACAACTGTCATTGCTGGGCCACGAGCCGCCCCTCTTCGCGAGCGATTTCCCCGGCATCGCCCGTCATGAGCTGAGCGGCGCGGCCTGGATCGAGGTGCATCCCGAGTGGCTGGCCGGGCACTGGCAGCTGTTCGAGACCCTGCGCGAGCAGACCTGCTGGCAGCGGGACCGCCGGACCATGTACGAACGTATGGTCGAGGTACCGCGCCTCACCGCCCGTCTTCCGGAGCACGGTCCGCTACCGGCGATCGTCGCGCGGATGTCCGAGGCCCTGTCACTGCGTTATGGCCAGCGGCTGGACCGGATCAGCGCCGCCTGGTATCGCGATGGACGCGACAGCGTCGCGCCGCACGGCGACCGTGTCGGACGGGGTCGAAGCGACTGCGTGGTCGCAATCGTCTCGCTGGGCGAGCCGCGACGCTTTCTGCTCAAGCCGGTAGCAGGTGGTCCATCCAGGCTGTTCCGTCTCGGTCATGGGGATCTCATCGTGATGGGTGGCCAATGCCAGCGCACCTGGCTGCACAGCGTGCCGAAGGTGGCACGGGCCGGCCCGCGTATCAGCGTGCAGTTCAGACCGGCGCCGGTCAGCCGTGCCGAGGCCGACCGCTGAGCCGCGGCCGACGCGCGCCCCCGATGCGCGGCCGATATTCGGGCCGAGTGCGATATGCTCTGCTGTCCCTGTCCGGAGATTCCAGCCGACCCCGGGCGCGCTGCCACGAGGGCAGATTCGAGGACGACCGAGCGGAGCGACTTCGATGCAACAGACCTTCGATCCCATCACCCTGGAGATCCTCTGGAGCCGCCTGATCTCCATTGCCGATGAATCCGCGGCCGCCCTGCTGCGCACCTCGTTCTCGACCATCGTCCGTGAGTCGAACGACTTCGCCACGGTGCTGATGGATGCCAACGGTGACTCGCTGTCGGAGAACACCGGCGGTATCGCTTCCTTCAACGGCATCCTGCCCCGCACCCTCAAGCATTTCCTGAAGCGCTATCCGCGCGAGACCTGGCGGCCGGGTGATTGCGTGATCACCAACGATCCATGGCTGGCCACCGGCCATCTGCCGGACATCACGATGGTGATGCCGATCTTCCACGCCGGTGGTCTGGTCGGGTTCTCAGGCTCCATCGCCCACTCGCCCGACATCGGCGGCTCGCTGTGGTCGGCCGACTGCACCGAGCTCTACGAGGAGGGCCTGCGGATCCCACCGATCCGGTTCCTTGTCGGCGGCGAGCCCAACGAGGACGTGCACGAGATGATCCTCGGTAACGTGCGCGTGCCCGATCAGGTGCTCGGTGACCTGCAGGCCCAGGTCACCGCCAACCAGGTCTGCGGCCGCCGGCTCTGCGAGTTCCTGGACGACTCCGGTCTGACCGATCTGAGCGGGCTGTCGGCCACCCTGCTGGAGCGAGCCGACAAGGCCATGCGTAGGGCCATAGAGGAAGTACCGGACGGGATCTGGCGCTCGACCGTGCTGGCCGATGGCTACGACGCTGACCAGACCCGCATCGAATGCGCCGTGACCGTCCGCGGCGACACCCTGGACATCGACTACGAGGGCACCTCGGCACAGATCGGCCGCGGTCTGAACTGCGTGATGAACTACACCCATGCGTACTCGGCCTACCCGGTGAAGTGCGCGCTCGATCCGCTGACCCCACGCAACGAGGGCTCGTATCGACCGATCACGGTCCGGGCTCCCGAGGGCAGCATCCTCAATCCGCGCCGCCCGGCGCCGTGTAACGCCCGCCAGCTCACCGGTCATCTGCTGGCCGGCGCCATCTACAAGGCCCTGGCCCAGGCGGTGCCGGACAAGGTCCTCGCCGAATGTGGCGGCGGGCCGACCATGCGCGCGGTGTTCAGTGGCTACCATCGGGACGGTCGGAGATTCTCCCAGATCCTGTTCGCAAGCGGCGGCATGGGTGCCGCCCTGCAATCCGACGGTCTCTCCACCACCGCCTTCCCGACCAACTCCGGCGCCGGCAGCATCGAGGCCTTCGAGAGCATCGCACCGCTGGTGGTCTGGCAGAAGTCCTATCGGGTCGACTCCGGGGGTGCCGGTCGACGACGCGGCGGACTCGGCCAGGAATGCGTGATCCAGAGCCGTTCGGAACAATCGATGCAGCTCTCCCTGCTATCGGACCGTTGGCGGCATCCAGCCGAGGGCCTGCACGGCGGCGCGCCGGGCGCGACCGCCGAGATCCGCTTCGACGACGGCCGCGTGCCTCATCAGAAGGCGCGCACGGTGATCGAGCCCGGACAACGCGTGCTGATGCGCTATGCAGGCGGCGGCGGTTTCGGCGAGCCTCTCGAGCGCGAGCGCGACAAGGTGCGTGAGGACGTCCTGGACGGCTACGTCTCGGCCGAGGCCGCTGCTCGCGACTACGGCCTTTGAACGCTCGCATCCAAGCTAACGATCGCCACGGGCACAGCACAGGAATCGCCGTGTGAGCAGACCCATACGTATCGGCGTCGACGTCGGCGGCACCTTCACCGATCTGGTTCTCGCGGACAGCGAGCACGACCGGATCTTCACCGGCAAGCTGTTGACCACACCCAGCGATCCGGCCGACGCCATCGTCGCCGGCATCAAGACCCTGCTCGCGCGCACCGGCACCGCGCCTGAGGCAGTGGCGCACGTGGTGCACGGCACCACGCTGGTCACCAACACCGTGATCCAGCGCAGCGGGGCGCGGGTCGGTCTCATCACCACGCGTGGCTTCAGGGACTCGCTGGAGATGGGTCGCGAGATCCGCTACGACCTGTACGACCTGTTCATCGAGCCACCGCCGACCCTGGTGCCACGCCGGTTGCGCGCCGAGGTGGACGAACGGATCGCCGCCGATGGCGAGGTGCTGCTGCCGTTCGACGGCGAGGGCTTTCTCGAGCAGGCCCGCCGACTGGTCGAGACCGAGCGGGTCGAAGCCGTGGCGGTGTGTTTCATGCATGCCTGGCGCAATCCGCTGCACGAGCAGATGGCCGGACAGATCCTGCACGAGCATTTCCCGGATCTGCCGTTCACGCTCTCCAGCGAGGTCGCGCCGGAGATCCGCGAGTTCGAGCGCGCCAGCACCACGACCGCGAATGCCTATGTGCAACCGTTGATGCGCGGCTATCTGAGCCGGCTGCAGCAGCGGCTGCGGGCGCTCGGATTGGACGCCTCGCTGTACGTGATGCTGTCCGGCGGCGGTATCGCCACGGTCACCCAGGCGCAGCGCTTTCCCATCCAGCTCATCGAATCGGGACCGGCCGCCGGTGCGATGGCGGCCAGCCACTATGGCCGGCTGCTCGACGTGCCCGACCTCATCTCCTTCGACATGGGCGGCACCACCGCGAAGATGTGCCTCGTCGAGTCGGCGCGTCCGACCCGCACCCACGAGTTCGAGGCCGGCCGGGTACGGCGCTTCAAGAAGGGTTCGGGGATACCGCTCAAGGTCACCGTGGTCGACATGATCGAGATCGGTGCCGGCGGCGGCAGCATCGCGGCAGTGGACAACATGGGTCTTTTGAAGGTGGGACCACGTAGCGCCGGCTCCGAACCCGGCCCGGTCGCCTATGCCCGCGGTGGCAACGAGCCGACCGTCACCGATGCCGACCTGCTGCTCGGCTATCTGGATCCGCGCTATTTCCTGGGCGGCGAGATGAGCCTGGATCTGGCCGCCGTGGAGGACACGCTGCGCGAGCGAATCGCCGCGCCACTCGCGGTCAGCACCGAACGCGCGGCGATCGGCATCCACCAGGTGGTCAACGAGAACATGGCCGCCGCCACCCGCCGTTATCTGGCCGAGAAGGGCAAGGATCCGCGCCGCTACACGATGATGGCCTTTGGCGGTGCCGGGCCGGTGCACGCCTGGAGCCTGGCCAGGATGCTCAAGATCGGCCGGATCATCGTGCCATTCGGCGCCGGCGTGACCTCGGCGCTGGGCTTTCTGGTCGCCGCGCCCGCGGTCGACGACGTGCGCAGCCTGGTCTCGCGTCTGGAGGGTCTGGACTGGCAGCGTGTCAATACCTTATACGCACAGATGCAGACGCGGGCGAGCGAGCAGCTGGTCGAGGCCGGCGCCGACCCGGCCACCATCCAGTACCAGCGGCACGCCGACATGCGTCACGTCGGCCAGGGCTTCGAGATCCAGGTGCCCATACCCGACGGGCCGTTGACCGCCGACAGCGAGGCGCGGATCCGCGAGGCCTTCTTCGACACCTACCGGACGCTGTTCGAGCGCCGCGTGGACGGGGTACCGATCGAGACACTGAGCTGGCGTCTGAGCGCACGCGCGCCGGCCCCGGCGCTGTCACTGCGCTTCGCAAGCGACATCCGCCACGACCGCGAAGCGATCAAGGGTGAGCGTCGCGCCTGCTTTGCCGACGCGGGGTGGACCACGGCAACGGTCTATGACCGCTACGCCCTACCGGCCGGTTACACCTTCCGCGGTCCGGCGGTTGTCGAGGAACGCGAATCGACCACCGTGGTCGGGCCCGGCGCGCAGGTCCGGGTCGACGCGCTGCTGAACCTCGTCATCGATCTCGACCCTGAAGCATGACGGCCGGACGCACTACGGCCATTGCATGAGAGCCAGAGGATGAAGCCATGATCGACCCCATCAAGCAGGAACTCATCAAGAACGCCCTGGTGATGGTCTCGGACAACATGATGGTGTCGGTGATCCGCACGGCACGCTCGACCCTGGTCAAGGCGAACATGGATTTCTCCGCCTCGATCTGCGACGCCGAAGGCAGCATGGTCGCTCAGGGCCTGGCCCTGCCCGGCCACCTGGGTGCGACCATGCCGGCACTGAAGGGCTGCATGGACTGGTTCGGCGCCGACATCGGTCAGGGCGACATCCTCATCAGCAACGATCCCTATGCCGGCGGCAGCCATCTGAACGACATCTTCATGTTCAAGCCGGTGTACAAGGACGGTGAACGCATCTGCTTCGTCGCGTTGATCCTGCATCACACCGATCTGGGCGGTCGGGTCGCCGGCGGCCAGGCCGCGGACAGCAACGAGATCCAGCAAGAAGGCCTGCGGATCCCGCCGAGCAAGCTGTACGAGGGCGGGCGCCCCAACCAGACCCTGTTCCGGATCATCGAGCACAACACCCGCGTGCCGGAGACGGTGCTCGGCGACGTGCGTGCCCAGGTGGCGGCGCTGGACAGCGCCGAGCGTGAGCTGCACAAGCTGCTCGCCGATTATCCCGTGGACGAGATCCGCACCTACATGGCGGCGCTGCAGGACCATACCGAACGTCTGGTGCGCAACTGCATCGCCGAGCTGCCCGACGGCAGCGCCGAGTTCACCGAGTGGAACGACGACGACGGCGTGGGCGGCGGCCCGGTGCGTATTCACGTCAAGCTGACCATCGACGGTGACCGCATCGTCGCCGACTTCACCGGCACCTCGGATCAGATGGGCGGCGCGCTGCACACCAACTACTGGTTCACCGCCTCGCTCACCTATGCCGCGCTGCGCGCGGTGATGCCGGTGGACACCCCGAACAACGCAGGCTTCTACCGCCCGATCACGGTCATCGCCCCGGAGGGCTCGTGGGTGAATCCGCGCTTTCCAGCGGCGCTCGGCGCCCGCGGTCAGGGCGGCTACCGGGTCCGCACCGCGGTCACCGGCGCGCTCGCGCGGCTGCTGCCGGATCGCATGCCGGCCTGCCCCGGTGGCAACGAGTTCGGTCTGTCGGTGACCGGTCACACGCCCGACCGACGCCGCTTCCTGCACGTGGAGTTCCACAACGTGACCGGCCGCGGTGGCGGACCGGACAGTGACGGCCAGGATGCCGGCCCGTACTGGCTGGGCAACCTGTCGAACACCCCCATCGAAGTGATCGAGGCCGAGAACCCGCTGCTGGTCGAGGCCTACGGATTCCTGCCCGACAGCGGTGGTCCCGGTCGCTATCGTGGTGCCCTGGGCATGGTGCGCCAGTATCGACTGCTCAACGACGAGGCCACGGTCCAGCAGCGCGCGGATCGTCACGTCTTTCCCTGCTGGGGGATCTTCGGCGGGCAGCCCGGTGCGCTGTCCCGCTCGTTCTTCATTCGCGACGGGCAGTGGGAGCCGGCTCCGGCCAAGTTCGTACGCAGCATGAAGAAGGACGAGGTATTCCGCTCGGAGATGGCCGGCTCCGGTGGTTATGGCGATCCGCTGCTGCGCGATGCGCAACGGGTGGCCGAGGACGTGCGTCAGGAGAAGATCAGCAGCACGCATGCGCTCGAGGCCTACGCCGTGGTGGTCGGCGCCGACGGCACTCTGGATACCGCGGCGACCCAGACGCTGCGCGCCGAACGCGGACGAGGTGAGAGCCGATGAGCGCGAGCACACAACGATTCAGACTGGG
>JAGRHX010001486.1 GCA_020444775.1 Gammaproteobacteria bacterium | reverse complement strand
CGACCGTCATCTGGTCTGCAGCTGCCCACCGCTGAGCGACTACGAGCAGGCCGCGGACTGAGAAGGTTGTGAAATAATCCCACTGCCTGCTGCGGTCGCGCCTGAAAGCGTGCCGCGGCGTTGCGGGGCCGGCAGGATCGCTGGGGGAGCTGGCTGCACGCACGATTGGGTGCCCCCGCGCCGTGCAGCACACGCCCGTACAGCGCCTGGTTTCGGCCGCGGGGTTGTCTTCGAGCCTCTGAGTCGCGGGCAGGTGAGAGGCGGGCCGGGTCCGCTGGCCTTCGACGCCGCCTGCGTTAGACTACGCGCCGCCGTGGATTCACCGGACCACAACCACTACCAGAACCTCTCGTGGAGTGTCATGGAGCGCAACACGCTGACTTTCGTTCTCGCCTGTGAGCGGGGCAACTCGCTGGGCGCGCTGACCAGTGACCGCCCGAAGGCGGCGGTACCGTTTGGCGGTGAGTTCAGGATCATCGATTTCAGCCTGAGCAACTGTCTGCATTCGGACCTCAGACAGGTCTATGTTGCAACGCAGTATCGATCTCGTTCACTGCATGCTCACCTGCGCTCGGCATGGGGGATGTTCAACGCCGAGCTCGGCGAGTTCATCGAGTCCCTGCCGCCACAGATGAAGGCTGGCGAGCGCTGGTATGGGGGGGGCGCGGATGTGCTCCTGCAAAATCTGGATCTGCTCGAGCAGAGCGATGCCGAGGAAATCCTGGTCGTCGACGGCAGCCACGTCTACCGCATGGACTACGCGGCCCTGCTGGCCTTCCATCGTGAGCAGGAGGCCGACGTGACAATCGCCCATTGCACGCGGAGCCCTGAGGACGCGACCGGGCTGGATACGCTGGAGCTCGACGAATCGCAGACGATCCTGCGTTACACGGCGGCCCGTGAGGAGCCGCCAGCCAGCGACCAGACGCGCGGCGCGAGCGCGGAGGTGCCCGCTCAGGCCGCCATTGGCGTGTTCGTGTTCGACAGGGCCGGGCTGGTGCGCATGCTGCGTCGTATCAACGATCTGGGGCAGGTGGTCGGGGCCGTCGGCCGTGACTTGATCGAGCCGGCGATCGGCGAGCTGAAGCTGGTCGGCTATGGATTCGGTGGCAAGCGTGGCCGGGTATCGCAGGATCGTTTCTTCAGCGCCGTCAACAGTATCGAGGCCTACTTCAAGGCCAACATGGCGCTGCTGGAGCCGGTCTCGCCGCTGGACCTGTACCAGCGCGATTGGCCCATCTGGTGCCATCCAGGGCGTAATCCGCCAGCTCGCACGGTCTCCAGCCACAAGGGCAACGAAGGTATCTTCGTCAACTCGATTGTCTCCAACGGCACCGTCATCACCGGCGGCGCGGTGACTCAATCGGTGCTCTGCCCACGGGTCAGGGTCGAGGATTCCGCGACCCTGGAGCGCTGCATCCTGTTCGAGGGCGTGCACGTGGGTGAGGGCGCGGAGCTGAAGAACTGCATCATCGACAAGCGGGCACGGATCCCGGCCGGCACGCGTATCGGCTTCGACAGCCGTGCCGATGCCGAGCGCTTCGAGGTGACCCGCAACGGCGTGGTTCTGGTGCCCATGGACTATGGACGTGGACCTGCCGCGGAGTCCGCGCAGTCGAACATCATGGGTGGCGCGCCGGGGCGGGATTCGGCACAGAGCGGCGTACGCTAGACGCGCCGTATGGCGTTGGTCGTCGGCCTGCCTGGCTGGAGGCGTCGCGAACCCGGGTCTGCATCGCGCTGACCCGGGCCGGCGGCGAGCTCAGGTGCGCAACAGCTTGCGCACCGCCGATGAGTAGATGATGCGGCCGCTGTCCTTGTAGGCCTCGTGGTTCTTCTCGATGTCGCTGAGCTTGTACAGGTAGTTCACCATCATCCCGGTGGACTGCTCGAGGCCACGACGCGAACGATCGCCGTACCAGTTGATGCGCTCGACACGGGCACCGTTGCTCAAATGGAAGTGGGCGACGGGGTCGAGTGCGCGTTTGCGCGTTCCCTCGGTGGTGCTGGTCAGATACTGGCTACACAGACGCATCAGTATCGAGCCGAGCCGCTCCTCCACACCGCTTGCCTCCTCCGCGCCGTGGGCCCATAGCGGGGCATCGGCGATCAGCCGCTGCAAGGCGGAATCGGCCGAACCCTGCGGGTCCAGGTCGGCCAGCCATTGCGCCTCCGATTCGTCGAACAGCTCGTGCTCCTCTCCGCTCGCTGCGTGCTCGGCAAGACGACTCTTCAACCAGCGGCTGAAGCCGGGGATCGGCGACAGGGTCGCGAAGGTCTTGAGTCGGGGCAGCGATTGCGACAGCTCGGAGGCGACCCGCTTGATGAGGAAGTTGCCGAAGCTCACGCCGGCCAGACCGGGCTGACAGTTGGATATCGAGTAGAAGATCGCCGT
Source organism: Gammaproteobacteria bacterium (assembly GCA_020444775.1). The sequence goes on along the minus strand of JAGRHX010001486.1, from coordinate 379 downwards.
GTCGGCCGTGGCCGGGTCGCCACGCGGCGCCGACTCGTCGAGCAGCGTCTGCACGTTCTCCGCGATGCCATTGACCAACGCCACCTCGACGAATATCAACGGCTCGTCGGGCATGTTCGGGTGGAAGAAGGCAAAGCAGCGCCGGTCGTCCGCCAGCCGGTTCTTCAAGTCCTGCCAGGACTGGATCTCGTGAACCGCCTCATAGGCGATGAGCTTTTCCAGCAACGCCGCCGAGGTGTCCCAGGTGATGCGGCGTAATTCGAGGAAGCCGACATCGAACCATGCCGACAGCAGCCGCAGCAGGTCCTGATCCAGCGGCCGCAGATCGGGGTGTTCACGCAGCCGCGTGCGCACCTCGCCACGCATGTCGACCAGGAAC
>JAGRHX010001485.1 GCA_020444775.1 Gammaproteobacteria bacterium | reverse complement strand
GGCGTGACCAGGGCATCGAACTTCTGCCACATGTCATTCCAATCCATGGGATTGCCCGGATGTCCCTTGGCGACCTCGATGCTCTGGCTGCGTGTCGACCCGTCCTTGGTGTCGACCTCCAATCGAGCGGCGGTGTAGCCCATCTCCGGCGCGGCCAGAACCTGCACCGTCCGCGCGGTGCGCCGTAGCGACTCCTCGGGTGTCCAGGGCAGACGGAACTCACTGGCCGACACGCTGCTGCCATGCAGCCCCAGCGCGACGCAATGGCCGAGATCGAACTTTGCCGCCAGGGGGGTATCCGGCGGGGCCGTGTTCGAGCCGGTGATCTGCTTCGCGACAGGATTGACGTAAGCGCGTACGGCAACCACATCGGCCGGGTCGATCGCCATCGCGCGTGCGGCATCGATGGCTGGATGGGTCAGATGGCACGCGGCATACGGCTTGAAGCTGTTGTTGAGGATCTCGGTATTGCCCATGTCCACCGTGTTGAGTTCGAACGAGTCGCCCTGGAAGAGGGTTCGGTCGAGCCCGCCGCCGGGTTCCAGCACCGCAGGCTGCCCCTCCAGCCCCGCCTCGGCAAGGGTTGCCGAGAGCATGCCGTCCATCGCGGCCTTGCCGGCGTGAAAAGGCTTGGCCATCGTGCCGAACGATGCCGTCAGGCCTCCGGCCTGGGTCGCCGCGAGCGCCAGGGCGTGCTGCGCCGCGTTGGTATCGAGACCGAGCAGGCTCGCGCAGGCTGCCGCGCAACCCAGCCGCCCGAACACCCCCGTGCCGTGCCAGCCTCTAGCGGTGAGCGGTTGGCCCAGACCGTTGCCGAGATGCGCGGCCACCTCATAGCCCGTTGCGAATGCGCTGAGCATCGCTGCATCGTGCGCGCCGCGGGATTCAGCGAGCGCAAGCACCGCGGCCCAGACCGGCGCGCTGGTGTGCACGGTCGCCGAGATATGCGTGTCGTCGAAATCCAGGCAGTGGGCGAGCGTGCCGTTGGCCAGGGCCGCCTGCTGCGCCGGCGCGGGCGAGCCGAACAGCACCGTCGCGCCATCACGCGGCTGACCGGCTGCGATGCTGGCCCTCACCCGGCGGCCCGCCTCCTCGGCACGCGCACCGATGGCCACCGCGAGCCAATCGGCGAGACACAAGCGGGCGGCGTTGATGACCTCTGGCGCCAGCACGCGTGTGCAGCCTTGTTCGATGAATGTGCCCAGTATCGGGCCGTTGTGCGCGTTCTCGTTCACCGTGACTCCCAGCTCGTTGGTCCATCGGATGAGTCGGTCATGGTGGATCAGGTTTTGCGATGAGGCCAGCGGCGCGGAGCAGGGCCGGTCTCAAGCTCCCCCCTGCCCGGACGAGATCCGTGCGAACCCATTGCACGGATCCCATCATGCCCAGAGTACTGATCACGGCATTCGCGATGCTCGTCGGCCTGGCGTCGCTCGGCGGAGCCTCGATCGCGCACGCCCGTGAAGGCGAATGGATCTCGACCCGAAGCGGCACCCTGCTCGTCACCGCGGCGGACACGCGCGGGGAATGCCGGGTCGAGCTCGCCGGCCGCACGGTCAAGCGCTTCGACTGCAGCTTTGCCTACGCGCCGAGCGTGCTCGGCCACATGCCACCGGGTAGCGCCGGACCCGACGAGATCGTCGTTCTGCAGGAGTCACCGATGGGCAACGCCTGCAACGGCGGGCCCCTGCACGTGCTCGCGATCGACGGCAAGGGCGGCACCCGGTGGGCAAGCCCCATCGACTTCTGTGGCGGTGCCGATCCGCGTGTGAACTCGGATGGGCAGGCGGTGCACATCGTGCTCCCCGCGAGCGGCGAGCTGCCGGCCGAGCACTGGGTCTATGCCGATGGCATGCTCCGAGAGCAGGTCGCGGAGACGGTGAGCATCGCGGGCGTGTCGAAGTGGTCGGTCGCACGCATCATCGCCCTGAACGCGGGTGACAGCGGATGCTACGTCACACTCGAGAACGCGCGTGGGCGCACGGCCGAGGAGCTCGGTGACTTCGAGCTGTGCGAGCAGCACGCCCTGCTCGGCAAGCAGGCACGCCTGCGCTACACCGTCACCCAGGTGTTGAGCGCGCGCTGCCAGGGGAACATGGATTGTCCGTACCGTGATGAGGTCGTCATCATCGAGCGTGCCGTGCCGCTGGCCGGGCACGGCTGAGCAGCACGTTCCCGTACACGTCCGAGCAGCACCCGCGACCTGCCGCTCGCGCTCAGCGACGCGCCGAGTGCTCGCACGCCTGCGCGTGCTCGGCACCGACCGAGAACAGCCAGGGGCCCGCCACGGTCCAGAATCCGAACACCCAGAACAACAACACGATCACCGGCATTGGCAGCGCCCCGGGCTGCGCCTCGACCAGCAGATAGTATCCAGTGTAGGGGATGAGCAGCAGTAGTCCCACCACCCATGCTCCAG
>JAGRHX010000132.1 GCA_020444775.1 Gammaproteobacteria bacterium | reverse complement strand
TCATCGGGCCTGGCCATGATCTGGGGACCGATGAAGCGCAGGTCGGCAAACAGCTTGCGCTGCTCCGGGCGCAATGCCGCGGCGTTACGGTCCGCGTAGTCGACCAGGCCGCTGATGTCGGGGCTCGGGATCTGCAGCGCCCGGGTGGTCAGGTCGCCGACCTGCAGACTCTCGGCCGGCAGGCCACGTCCACGTGCCAGCTCCAGCACGTAGAGCGCGATGAGCTCGGGCTCTTCGACTACGCCGTCGCCGTTGGCGTCATGGGCACGCAGATAGGGTTCGAGGTAGGGCGTCGCCCAGCGAGCGATGATCGCCTCGTCGAAGGGTAGACCGGAGCCAATGAGACCGCCGCGTGGCCGATAGCCGGGCAGGACCTCGGCCATCGGCAGGCGGCGACCGTCGCTCAGGTTCACCTGTACCTCACTCAGATTCGCGTAACCGTGCTGGCCCTGATAGCTCCAGTGCGGCGCGGGGGCGGTGCTGCATCCGGCCAACAGCAGCATCGACGACAACGACGCGATCAGCGCACCCAGATATCGGCCGATCCGGGGGTGCGAACGGGAATTGCGAAACGGCGGACGCATCATCGTTACCTCGATCCTCGAACGGGCACAGTGCTGCAGCCGGCTACGCCTTGCTGCAAGCGGGCTACGCGTTGTCCGGAGGCAGGACACTGTACTCGCACGCCGGTCGTTCCGGCAGCGTGGCGCTACGCATCGCCCGGCTCGTTCAGCCGAAGCGTTCCGGGCTGTATGGCGAGAGGTCGAGGTTGGGGCGTCGTCCCGCAATCAGATCAGCGATGATACGTCCGCTCTTCGGTCCGCCGGTGAGACCGACGTGCTGATGGCCGAAGGCCATGTACACGCCCGCGGCGCCGCGCACCGGTCCGAGCAGCGGCAAGGAGTCGGCGGTCGCGGGTCGATGGCCCATCCAGCGTCGCTCGGCCTGCCAACGTAGCTTCGGAAAGGCCTCACGGACCTTCGCCGTGAGGAGCCGGTAGGGTGCGTTCGAAGCGCCCGCCCGCAGACCGCCGAACTCGACCAGGCCTGCCAGCCTGAGGCGACCGTCCATGGGTGTGACCACGAACTTGTGCGCGGCCAGACTGATTGGGATGCGTGGCCCACCGGTGGCATCGAGCAACTCCAGATGATAGCCACGCTCTGACTCCAGCTCGGCACGCACGCCGAGCTTCGCGCTCAAGCCGCCGGACCAGGCGCCGGCGGCGACCACCGCGTGGTCACACTCGATGGGCCCTCGATCGGTCAGTAGACCCCGTAGCTGTCCCGACTCGATACGAAAATCCTCGACCCTGGCAATGCGCAGCTCCGCGCCCTGGCTCTGGGCATGCGCGCAGAGTGCCTTGACATAGGCGCCGGGGTCGCGGATCCAGGCGTGGCCGGGAACCTGCACGGCGAACCGGCACGATGGACCGAGACTGGGCTCCAGCGCGGCGATGGCGTCCTCGCCGATCTCTTCGATCTGGAATCCATGCTCACGACGGATGCGCCAGCCCAGCGCATCCTTGAGATACGTCTCTCGATCCGGGTACACATGGGTGTAGTGAGCAGGCTCGATGAAGCGTTCCGCCTCGGTGCCGCGCGCGATCGCCAGGTGTTGATCGACGCTGTCACCAATTAGCGGAGCCAGGGCGTTGGCGATCCGCTCCACCTCCTCGCGGGTGCAATGTGACAGATAGCGTCGCAGCCAGGGCAGCAGGCGTGGCAGATAGGTCCACTTCAAGAACAGCGGACCCATCGGGTCGAACAGCATGCCAGGGGCCTTACGCAGCAGACCGGGCACCGTGACCGGCACGATCGAGCTGTTGGCGAGCATGCCGGCGTTGCCAAAGGACGTGCCCTCGGCTGGGCCGATCGCATCGACGATGATCACCCGGTGACCGTCACGCAGCAGCCAGATGGCGGTGCCGATGCCGACCATGCCGGCGCCGACCACGGCGACCGTGCGTGGCGCCGATGATCCAGATTCGTGCTTGACGTTCATGACGATGCTTCGTTGCGGTCGGTGATTGGCGCTGCGCTGGATCTTCCCAGCTGTGGTCGCCCGATGGAAGTCGCGGCACAGACCCGCGGGGCTGCGCTATGCTTGCGCTGCCGCGCCCCGTGGTTCCTGGTCATGCGCAGGGACTCGGGCCAAACCCACCAATATCGCCGTGCAGAGGTACTAGATGGCATTTGATGACCTGTTGAGCGAGCTCGATTCACGACGAGAGACCGCCCTGGGCATGGGTGGAGCGGAGAAGCTGGCGCGGCGGCGCGAGCGTGGCCTGTTGAATGCACGCGAGCGGCTCGAGCGACTGCTCGACGACGGCGCGTTCTTCGAGTCCGGACTGTTCGCCACCTCGAACCGTGCCGAGGTCGCCCACAAGACACCGGCCGACGGCAAGATTGCGGGATTCGGTCGTGTCGACGGCCGGCCGATCGGTGTGATCTCGAACGACTTCACCGTGCTTGGCGCCTCCTCGGCGGTGATCAACGGCAAGAAGATCCGGCATGTGAAGGAGACCGCGACCCGTCGAGGCATGCCGCTGGTGATGCTCGGCGAATCGTCCGGCGCGCGGATGCCGGACCGGATGGGGGCGGCCGGTCGCGCCATACTCGGTCAGGACCGCTACGAGTACCGGCGCCTGCGCGAGACACCCTGGGTCTCGGCGCTGCTGGGACCGTGCTACGGATCCTCCACCTGGTATTCGTGCCTGTCCGATTTCGTGGTTATGCGCAAGGGCGCCCTGATGTCGGTGGCCAGCCCGCGAGTATCCGAGCTCGCCATCAGTCAGCCGGTCGACCCGGAGGAGCTCGGGGGCTGGCGTCTGCATACCGAGGTCACCGGGCTGGTGGACCTGGCGGTGGACACCGACGAAGCCGCGGTCGACGCAATCAAGCAGTTCCTGTCCTATCTGCCCAGCCATCAGAACGAGCCGCCGCCGGTCCACGAGGTGCCCCAGGGCAGCGGTGACGATGCCGCAAGGGTGCTCGAGATCCTGCCCGAGTCGCGCACCAAGGTGTACGACGTGCGCAAGATCATCGCCGCGATCGTGGATCGTGACAGCAGCTTCGAGCTGAAGCCGCGTTTCGGGCGTTCGGTGGCGACGGTATTGACTCGAATGAACGGACGCACGGTCGGCTTCCTCGCCAACAACCCGCTGTCCAAGGGGGGGGCTATCGACGTCGACGCCTGCCGCAAGGTCACCAGCTTCATGGTGCTGTGCGACTCGTTCAACATCCCAATCGTGCTGCTGGTCGACCAGCCCGGCTTCCTGATCGGGCTGGATGGTGAGAAGCGCTGGGCACCGGGTCGGATCATGAACTGGATGAACGCGCTGTCACTGGTCACGGTGCCGAAGATCGCCCTGACCCTGCGCAAGAACTATGGCCAGGCCTATCTGAACATGGGTGGCGGGCGTAATGCCGACGAGAACGCGGCCTGGCCCAGCGCCGACTTCGGCTTCATGGATCCGGCGGTCGGGGTCAACGTGCTGCACGGGCTGCGTCGCGAGGACGACCCGGAGCGTTTCGATGCCCTGGTCAGGGAGATCGCCCAGGATTCCTCGCCGTGGTCGCTGGCGGCGCTGTACGAGGCGCAGAACGTCATCGACCCGCGTGATACCCGGGGCTTCCTGATCGATGCCCTGGATGTGCACCTGGATCGCTACCGCAACGGGGTGGGTGAGCATCTGCTGTCCAACTGGCCGACCAGCTTCTGATATGGGGGCTGACATGCAGCGGTTGAGCAGGGCCCGCGAACTCTTGCACGGGGCACGGGCCGCCGGACGCAGCGCGATGCTCGAGAGCGAGGCCAAGACGCTGGTGGCCGGCTATGGCTTGAAGGTGCCGGAGAACGTGGTGGTGGAAGGGCCGGCGCAGGTGCGCGAGGCGCTGGCCGGTTGGCAGGGGCCGTTCGCGGTCAAGGTGGTTGCCGAGCACGTCCTGCACAAGAGCGATCTGGGTGGCGTGCAGCTCGGTCTGCGCGACGTGGCCGAGGTCGAGCAGTGCATCGAACGCATGCGCGCGCTGCCGGCGCTGGCCGGTGCTCGCGGCTGGCTGGTCGAGCAGATGGCACCGGCCGGCATGGAGCTGCTGGTGGGTGGCGTGCGTCATGCGCGCTTCGGTCCGTTGCTGATGTTCGGGCTGGGTGGGGTGCTGGTCGAGTATTTGCGCGACGTGGCCCTGCGGATCTGTCCGATCACGGCCGACGAAGCGCGTCGGATGATCGACGAGATCCGGTCCGCGCCGCTGCTCGATGGCGTACGTGGCGGTGTGCCCGTGGACCGGGACGAGCTGGTCGATCTGCTGTTACGGATCGGTGGTGAGAACGGTTTGCTGGTCGACTGCGAGGACTACATCGCCGAGCTCGATCTGAATCCGATCATCGCCGGCCCCGACGGTCTGTGCGCGGTGGATGCGCGGGTGCTGTTGGCGGCGCAGGACGCGCGGCGACCGGCGTTCGCGCCGGTGACCGATCTCCGACCCCTGCTGGAGCCGCGCAACGTGGCCGTGGCCGGAGCCTCCGCGAGCCGGATCACTCCCGGCAATCTGTTCATCGACAACCTGCGTGCCTTTGGTTTCCAAGGTGGTATCTATCCGATACATCCAAGTGCGGATCGGATCCAGGGGCTGCAGGCCTATGCGCGTCTGGACCAGGTGCCGGAGCCGGTCGATTATGCCTATCTGGCGGTCGCCGCCGAGCAGTGCGAGCCGCTCATCGCGGCGGGTGCGGGTCGAGTGGCCTTCGCGCAGGTCATGTCCGGCGGTTTTGCCGAGCGCGCGGGTGGCGAAGCGCTGGAGCAGGCATTGCTTGACAGCGCAAGAGCTGGCGCTGTGCGCCTGCTCGGACCGAACACCATGGGCGCGTACTCACCGCGCGGCCATCTCAGCTACATCGGTGGTTTCGAGCAGGAACCGGGTGGAGTCAGTGTCCTCTCGCAGAGTGGTGGCCTTTGCACCGACATCGTGCGGCGTGGCGCTCGTCGTGGCCTGCGCTTCCGCTGCGTGCTGAGTCTTGGTAACTCGGCCGACGTCGGCGCTGCCGAGCTGCTGCCGGGGCTGCTCGCCGACGAGCAGACCCGGGTCATCGGATTGTATCTGGAGGATCCGCACCGTGGTCGCGAGCTGTTGCAGCAGCTGACGGCCGCGCGCGGCCGCAAACCGGTGGTTCTGCTGGTCGGTGGTCAGACCGAGCAGGGTAACCGGGCCGCCAGCTCGCACACCGGGGCGCTGGCCGGTGATGGCCGTGCCTGGCAGGCGCTGGCCAGACAGGTGGAGGCGCCGCTCACCGGAACCCTGGACGAGTTCATCGACGTGCTGCTGGCCATGCAGACGCTGCGTCCACGAGCGGGTCGGGTGACCCGTGACGTGGTGCTGTTCGGCAATGGCGGTGGCACCAGCGTGCTGGCGGCGGATGCCTTCGGCAGGGAAGGTCTGGCGGTGCGGGCATTGCCCGACGAGACGCGGGCCGCGTTGGAGGCGCTGTCCCTGCCGGCCGGTGCCAGCGTCGCCAATCCGATCGACGTGCCGGCCAATGTGCTACAGCGTGAAGAGGGCGCCATCGCCCGTCGGATTGTCGCGGCGGTGTTCGCCGGGGCTTCCCTGGATGCATTCGTGATTCACGTGAACGTGCCGGTGATCCTCAACTACGCCCACGTCGACATTCTCGGAAACCTGATGGAGGCTACCCTGCAGGCCGCCTCGGGTGGGGAGCGCAGCGGGCATGTGGTGCTGGTGCTGCGTTCCGACGGTGAGCCGGAGATGGAAGCACAGCGTGGCGCGATGGCCGAGCGGGCCCGTGCCGCGGGTATCCCGGTCTACTTCGAGCTGGTCGAGGCGGCCCGGGCCCTGGCCGGCTTTGCCGTGCACGAGGCGGCGCTCGCCCGCGTGCAGCACCAGCGTAGTCGCTGAGCCCATCCGCCGGATGCCTGGCTGTCCGGTCAGGCCGGGCGGTCGGGCTGTCCGGTGGGGGTGTCCGGTGGGGGTGTCCGGTGGGCCGGGGCGCCACCGGACACCGGGTGCCGCGCCTCAGCCCTGTAGATTGCGCTTGAACAGGTCGAACACCTTGGTCCAGCTCACCTCGGCCGCGTGCGGGTCGTACATCGCCCGCTCCACGAACGAATAGCCGTGGTCCACGTTCTCGAACACATCCATGCTGTAGTTGACCCGGGCCTCGTCCAGCGCCGCGCGGAAGGTGCGGATATAGTCGGGCGGCGTGGTGTGGTCCAGATCGCCGAAGCCGTAGTACATCTCGGCCTTGATGCCGGTCAGGAACTTGTGCGGGGAGTCCTCCTCGTCGACCACCAGACGCGTGCCGTACAGTGATGCGGCGCAGGCGAAGCGCTCCGGAAAGGCGCGCGCGGTGGTGGTCACGAAGCGACCGCTCATGCAGAAACCGATGCTGCCGATGCGGCCGGGGCGCACGTTCGGCTGCGCTTCCAGAAAACCGATGAGGCCGGCGGTGTCTTCGTTGATGTCGGCGTCGGTCAGGCCCAGATAGGCGGCGCGTATGATGGTCGACATCGCGTCATAGCGGCGCGGCAGGTCGAAGCGCAGCGTGCCATAGCGGTGATACAGGTCAGGCAGGATGCAGACATAGCCCTGCTTGGCGATCCGTCGGGTGATGTTGCGTAGCTCCTCGCGGATGCCGGGAGCGTCCATGTACAAGATGATGGCTGGATGTGCCCCGGGGGTGTCGGGGCAGGCCATGAAGCTGGGAATGGTGCCGTGCTTGCTGGTGACGTCTACAAAGCGCTCACTCATCTGCGGATCCTCGTCGAGATTGCGACTGCGTGTCGCCGGGGGCTGGGTCATATTGCGCGTCGGCGCCAACCTGAAGGGGCTTGTGACGCGCCGATCGGGCCGGCGGGGCGGACGGCCGGGCCGCTGATTCTGTACGTCCGGCGGTCGTCGGGCAAACGCCACGCGTCGTGGCGTGGCGCGTTGACCCCGTGCCGGGCGTCGATCCAGGATCTTCGGGCATGGCCGTGTCGCGGATGGCTCCGGTGCGCGTACCATCGGTGCGCGGTTGCGAAACGCCCGAACGTCGATTCGAGGAGGGTGCCTGCAAACATGTGGTCTCGCTGCTTGTTGCTGTGTGGCGTGCTGATGGTTGCGTCGAGTTCCGCCGTGTGGTCGGCGAGCCGGGCTGCGCGGGCCGTCTCGCCGCCGGACGCGGTGCTGAACGCGGCCTGGCTGCAGGCCGAGCAAAGCCTGCAACGGCGTGATCTGGTCAGCCTGAGTCGTCAGATCCAGGGCCTGCGTGGCCATCCGCTCACGCCGTACCTGCAGCTGGGGCTGTTGCTCGAGAGCATCGAGCAGACCGAGCCCGCCGTGGTCCAGGCGTTCATCGACGCGCATGCGGACCTGCCCGGGATCGGCACGCTGCGCACGCGGCTCATCGAGGAGCATGCCCGGCGCGGACAGTGGTCGGTGCTCGCGGTCATGGCCGCGCGGTCTGAAGACGCGCAGGGTGAGAGCGCGCGCTGTCTGCTGGCCGAGGCGCTGTGGCGGAGCGGTCGCGCGGCGCAGGCCTGGCCTCGCGTCGCGGCGCTGTGGCCGAGCGCGCGGTCGTTGCCGGCGAGCTGCGATCCGGTGCTCGAGGCCTGGAAGGCCGCCGGCAAGCTGAGCGCCGAGCATGTCTGGCAGCGACTGCTGCGCAGCGTGCCGGCCGGTAGCGCGCGTCTGACCCGCTATCTGCGCGGTCTGCTCGCCGAGCGCGATCGCGAGCGTCTGGACCTGTGGCTCACGTTGCGCGAGTCAGCGCCGCGCCTGGGCGAGTCACTGGCTCGCTTCGACCTGCAACGAGCGCTGGATCGGGCAATCGTCGAGGATGTGTTGATCCAGGCCGCTGCCCGTTCGCCGGTGGACACCGCGCGGGTGCTACAGGATCTGGCCGGTACCAGCGGTCGCGGTGGTCGACTGCCGGCCGAGCTGCTGCGCACGGTGCGTGAGCGCATCGGTCTGTCGCTGGCCGCCGCTGATCGTCGTGAGGCGTTCGACTATCTGCAGGCCGGTCAGTCCGAGCGCGGGCTGGAGAGCCGGGCGGTGCTGGCGATCCGGCTGCGGGACTGGCCGCGGATCGTGGAGACGGTGAAGATGATGCCGCGTGAGCTGGCCGACCAGGATCGCTGGGTGTACTGGCAGGGCCGTGCCCGTCAGGCCCTGGGACAGCCGTTCACCAGCGCCGCGTTCGAGCGTCTGGCCACCGAGCGCGGCTACTACGCATTCCTGGCCGCGGATCGCCTGCAGCGGCCCTACAACATGGCGCCGGTCACGCTTTCCGTCGCGGACGCGCTGCTCGCGCAGGTCCGGCAGCGTCCGGGGTTCGGCCGCACCCAGGCCTGGATGGCACTGGACCGGCCGGCCCGGGCGCGGTCGGAGTGGTTCTACCTGCTCGGACTGCTGACCCCCGAGCAACTGCGCGCCGCGGCGCGCCTGGCCGCTGACCAGGGCTGGCATGCACCGGCGATCTTCGCTGCTGGCCGGGCGCGCGCCTGGGACGATCTGAGCCTGCGCTTTCCACTCGCCCATGGCGAGCTGATCCGACGCTCGGCACGCGCGGTCGGGCTGCCGGTGGAGCGCATCTACGCGATCATCCGGCAGGAGAGCGCATTCATGGAGGACGCGCGCTCCAGTGCCGGCGCCATGGGGCCCATGCAGTTGATGCCAGGCACCGCGCGGCTGGTGGCCGGCAAGCTCAAGCTGGCCAGCCCCGATGCCCGGGCGTTGATGCAGCCGGATTTGAACATCACCCTGGGAAGCCGTTATCTCGCCGACCTGGAGCAACGATATGACAGCCACCCGGTGCTGGCCACCGCGGCCTACAACGCAGGACCGGGTAACGTCGCGCGTTGGCTGCCAAAGAACGAGACCGTGCCCAGCGAGGTCTGGATTGAATCGATACCGTTCGGCGAGACCCGTGGCTATGTGCAGCGGGTGCTCGGCTATCAGGCCATCTATCGCTACCTGCTCGGCGCCGAGCAGGTGCGTATCTCGAGCTGGATGAAGCCGATAGCACCCGGCTGAACCCCACACAGCGCCGAACGGCGCTGGCGGCTCACAAGCGGGTGTCGGCGTTCTCGCAGGCGATCAGCAAGAGCCCCGATACATCCAGATCCCCATGCGTGTCGGCGGCGAGATTGACCGCCCGGGTGGCGGCGGCGCCGGTCGGAATCGGCACCCCGGCCGCCTCGGCCATGGCGCTGGCGTAGCGCAGATCCTTGGCTTACAGGCGGATCGCGAAACCGGGCGTGGTGTCTCCGACCAGCACCTTGACCGGCCAGTAGCGGGTGATGAAGCCGTTGGCGCCGAGGCTGCCGCTCAGCACTGCATGCAAGGTGTCGCGGGCGATGCCCATCTTCAGACCCAGGGCGAAGACCTCGGCGCTGAGCTGGCAGGTGGACTGAGAGAGCAGGTTCAACACCAGCTTGGTGCGGATGCCGCTGCCGACCGGGCCACAGTGATGCAGCTCATCACCGAGGCAGTCGAGCAGCGGTCGGGCCCGCGCCAGTGCATCGTCGTCGGCACCGACCATGAACATCAGTCTGCCGCTGGCCGCTTCCAGCGGGCTGCGTCCCATCGCCGCGTCGATGAACTGCACCGATGCCGCCGCCAAGGCCGTCGCGCAACGGTCGCTGATGGCGGGCTCGATGGTGCTGCATTCGATGACCAGGCTGCCCGGTTGCGCGTTGTGCAGCACGCCCGCCTCACCCAGCAGCGTCGTCTCGACCTGTGGAGAGTCGGGCAACACGCTGATCAGTGTGTCCACCTGTGCGCAGAGCGTCGCGATATCGTCGACGATCCGCACACCCGCCGCGCGGGCCCTTGCACACGCCGCATCCGAGCTGTCGTGACCCGATACCTGCCAGCCAGCACGCACCAGGGTGGCGGCCATGCCTCCACCCATGTTGCCGAGCCCGATAACACCCACCTCGCGAGTCGATTCGTTCATCATGGATACCCCCGTTCGGTTCGGGGGCATGATAGCGCGCGATCCCGGCCCGGCGTTGGATCACGCCGGGCCAGGCTACTGTGGGCCGGGCCGCTGTGGGCTTTGGAAAGAGTGATCGGTTCTACAGTCCGGGCAGGACCCGGAACGGGGGGCCGTCGTAGCGGGCCCGGATCTCACCGGGATTGCGCTGT
>JAGRHX010000131.1 GCA_020444775.1 Gammaproteobacteria bacterium | reverse complement strand
TTGGCGAACATGTAGGAGCCGTCGCCGATACAGGCGGCGACCAGACGCGAGCGCTCCGCGTGCGCGATGCCCAGTGCCGCCGGCAGACCCCAGCCCAGACCCGCGGAGAGCGAGTGTCCGAAGAACTGGTTCGGACCGCCCACGGTCACGTACGGGGCTTGCAGGCCCAACTCGTTGACGATGATCGCCTCGGGCCCGATCGCGGTGCTCACACAGCCGCTGACGAACGCCGGTGTCATCGGCGTGCTCGCTTCGCTGGCGCGTTGCGCGCGTGACTTCCGGTCTTCGGCAATCCGAGCCTCCAGCGCCGGATCGCGTGGGCGCGCCGGTCCGACCAGCTCCAGCAGGCTGCGCAGCGTGCTGCCAGGGTTGCCCGCCAGCGCGAGATCCACCGCGAAACCACGCATGGGAAAGCGGCCGAACAACGGATCGGCACCGAGCTGGATGACCCGGCAGTGCTGCGGGAGCTGCACCTGGTTGGCAATCCATGGCACCAGGTTGTCCAGTACCAGCACCACATCGGCCTGTGCCAGCCACGGCGTCGGCTCGAAGCCGGCGTGCAGCGGATGGTCCGTGGCGAGGACATTGCGGGTCGGCCAGAATTCCAGCACCGGTATGCTCAGGTGCTCGGCGAGCCGGGTCAGGGCCGCCGCGGTCTGGCCCTCCGGATCGCCGCGTCCGGAGATGACGACCGGATGTCTCGCCGAACCCAGCCACTCGGCGGCCGTCTCCAAGGCCGGCGTGTCGGCGAGCAGCGGGCTGGCAACCGTGGCGCGTGGTGCCGGTGCGGGGCCGCTGCGCGTCAGTGGCTCGGCGAGCGGCTCGCGTGGCAGGGCCAGATACACCGGGCCACGTGGCTCGCTCATCGCGATCGCGATGGCCCTGTCGACTACCGCTTCGACCTCGTCCGCGTAGCGCAGCTCATACTCCCATTTGACGGCGGACCGCACCATGGAAGCCGGGTCACGCAGATCCTGGCCCCAATGGATTGGCACGTTGCGGGCGCCGAGTCGAGCGCCCTCGGTGATCGGTGTTCGTCCGGCCATCAGGATCAGCGGCACGTTGTCGGCCGCGGCGTTGATGACACCCATCACCGTGTTGGCGAGCCCGACCGTGACGTGTGCCATCACCGCCTGCGGTTGTCCGGTGGCCAGATAGCGGCCATGAGCCATCGCTACCGCCGCGGTCTCGTGCGGCATGACCAATGGCTCGGGAAAGCGAGCACCGAGCGGCGTTGCGCGGGCATAGGCTTCGATGATCGATGCGAAATCGGTGCCGCCGTTGGCGAACAAGGTGTCCACGCCGTGCGTGGCGAGCCGCGCGAGCAATGCCTCCGCGGCGTTCTCGGGCTGGAATGACATGAGCGTTGCGCCTCCTGTTCACGAGTACCCTGCGCGGCGGTACCCGGTCTGGTTCGGGCGATTCCCCGGGCCCGCTCCGATTCTGCCGTTTGTCGGGTGCGCCCGCCAGCGATGGATGACGTTGGTCAACGGACCACGCTTTGCTTAGTCTGTCCCGACCGTCGGTCCCGCAATTTCACTCAGCCGCCCCCGGAGGAGCACAGCATGGACTTCGGCATCTTCAATCTGCTTCAACATCGTCATCGCTCGCAGTCGTCACACCAGGTGCTGGCCGAGGCGCTCGAGCACACCCGGCTCGCGGAGGAGCTGGACTTCAGCCGGGTCTGGTTCGCGGAGCATCACTTCTCCAACTACAGCCTGTGTCCGTCACCGCTGCTGATGTGCACCCAAGCGGCCGCCATGACCCGCCGCATACGCGTTGGCACCGCGGTGCTGATTCTGCCCTTGCACGTGCCGGCACGGCTGATTGCCGAGATAGCGTTGGTCGACGCCTTGTCCGGCGGTCGGCTGGATGTCGGCGTGGGCAGCGGTTATCAGAGCTACGAGTTCGAGCGTTTTGGTGCGGACCTCGCGGACAACAAGGTCATGTTCCACGAGATGCTGGACATGATCGAGCTGGGTCTGCGTGAGCCGCACTTCAGCTATCAGGGCCGGTACTTCCAACAGCAGCAGACCGCCATCAACGTACGACCGGTACAGGCGCCACGACCGCCGATCTGGGTGGCCGGCGCCGATCCCAACAGTCACCGCCGGTGTGCCCGCGATGGCTACGTGCCGTTCATCTCTGGTGGTATCGAGAGCGCCCACAACCTGCGTCGCATGCGGGACGGTATCGAGAGCATCTACGCCGAGGAAGGTATCGATGCGCAATCGGTGCCGCTCGGTGTGCTGCGTTTCCTGTTCGTCAGCGAACGTCGCGACGAGATCGATCGCTACGTGGACAGCGCCCGCTATCAGAAGCGCATCGCGATGGCGCTACGTCATCGCCAGCAGGTGATGGTCGAGGACTACATGGTCGACGAGAAACCGTTCGCCAACGAGCCGGATTTCGAGCAGGTCGAGCGCAATCTGATCGTCGGTGGCGCTCACGAGGTGGCGCAGCGGCTGTGCGAGGAGATCGAGCTGTACGGACCGTCGCACATGAGCATCTACTTCGCGGTCGGTGACGTGCCGCATCGCGCGGTGACCGAAGCCATGACCCGCTTCGCTCGTGATGTCGTGCCGCTCATCGAGCAGCAGTTCGGCAAGCCGCTGTCCGAGATCAATCCGCTGCTGGTGCCGAAGGCCGCGGTCTCGACGCCAGGTAGCCTGCAATCGACAGGCTGAAAGGCCCGGTCACGGTGACCGGCACGGCTCAGCGTGGCGCGAATCGGTCGCGGCTGAACGGTGCCAGCAGCGGCGGGCGATCGCCGCTGCGCACCCATTCCACCAGCAAACGGCTCACGGCCGGCGCGATGGCCCAGCCGTGGCCGGTCCAGCCGGTCGCGTAGTAGAGGTTGGAGTCGGCGCTCAGCCGGTCGATGATCGGCACCTCGTCGATGCACATGGCTTCCAGATGGTTGGCATCGGCGCACACCACCTCGGCGCCGGCGAGCGCCGGGAACACGGCAACGGCCTCCGCCAGGTTGCGCTCAATCGCCTCCGGCACGGTGCTGCCGGTGTGGCTTGAGGCGTCCCACACCCCACGAAATCCGCCTGAGATCATCACCTGGCCGTCGCACTCGGACTTGATCGCCACCGTCCGGCTCAGATGCCCGATGAGGTGATCGATGCGCATGGGTGACATGGGTCGTACCAACATCACCTGGAGGCACGTGCTCCACACCGGCAGCGTCAAGCCGACGCTACGCCGTAGCAGCTCGGCCACGCTGGCGTTGGACAGCAGCAGACAGCACTTGCCGATCTCGATCCGCTCGCCGGTGGCGGTGATGGCCGCGGACACCCGGCTGCCCTGCATGTGCAGGCTTTCCAGCGCGGTGTGCTCGTCGATGCGCGCCCCCGCGCGACGGGCAGCCTCGGCGAAGTGCCGGGTGGTATCGGCGTGCCTGGCGGTGCCGTCGCCCGGACAGTGGATGGCGGCCTGCACACCGTCGGCCAGCCCGGGGGCCATCTCGACCAGCTCCTCACGCATCACCAGTCGTGACTCGATACCCAGTTGCTCTTGCATCCAGACGCGAGCTGGCGCCGCCTCCAGGTCCTGGTCGCGTTCGATCAGGGTCAGGCTGCCGGTGCGCTGGTAGGTCGGTGCACAGCCCAGTTCCTCGTGCAGGCTCGGCCAACGCCGGTAGGCGAGCGCCATCAGCGGCAGCTCGCGGCGGTCGCGCTTGTTCGCACGGACACCGCGCTGACCGGGGCCACCGGAGGCGGCGGAGGCGATGCTGGAGGATTCGAGCAGCCGGACCTTGGCGCCCTGACGCGCCAGCTCGAAGGCGCAAGCGGCGCCATGGATACCGCCACCGATGATCAGATAGTCGCTCATGCGCAGATACCGAGAAGGGACTGGTGAGCCCGACTCGCTTGGGCCCGTACATGCCTGAGCCGCTACCAGAGCAGAATTCGGCTCATCGTTCAATGCCGGCGTGCGGGGGACCCCTTGCACTGGCTGTACCGCTGCCGGTGCGGATCCGGCATGCTTGTGCGCATGGCAATCGGTGCGCTGTGGTCCGGCGGTAGGCCGACGCGCCGGCGATCAATCACCAGGGGGCAGGATGGATTTCTCACTTTCGGCCGAGCAGCAATCCCTGCGGGAGCTGTGCCAGCGCTTCGCCCGCGAGCGGATTGCGCCCGGTTATCTCTCGCGTGACGCGAGCGCATGCATCGAGCCGGGGCTCGTCGAAGCGATGGGCGAGCTCGGTCTGATCGGCGCCGAGCTGCCGGAGTCGCACGGCGGGCTGGGTCTGGACGGTGTGACCGCGGGCCTCATCATCGAGGACATCGCCTACGCGGACATGAACGTCGCCTATGTGCAGCTGCTCGGCTCCTTGCTGGGGGCGATCCTGGTCGAGCATGCCAACCCCGACATCGCCCGCGAGATCGTGCCCCGGATCTGCGCCGGCAAGTGCATCGTGGCGCTCGGCCTGACCGAGCCCGGCGGTGGCTCCGACGCTGCCAACCTGCGCTTGCGCGCCGCCAGCACCGACTCGGGATTCGTGCTGAACGGTGAGAAGACCTCGATCTCCATGGTCGACCAGGCCCGGCACATACTGGTCTTCGCGCGCACCGGTGAGCAGCAGGCACGTTCGCGCGGTATCTCCGCGTTCATCGTGCCGATGGACGCGCCGGGTGTGCGGGTGAGCCGCTTCGACGATGTCGGCTCGCGCTGTGTCGGCCGTGGCTCTGTGTTCTTCGACGATGTGGCCGTCACTCCGGAGCAGCTGGTCGGCACGCGCGACGGCGCGTTTCGTACCGTGATGGTCGGTTTCGACTACAGCCGCGCCCTGATCGGGCTACAGTGCCTGGCGCCGGCCATCGCATCCCTGGACGAGACCTGGACCTATGCCAGTGAACGTCAGGCTTTTGGCGCGCCGATCGTGCGCAACCAGGGAGTCAGCGAGCCGCTGGCGGAGGCTCAGACCCAGATCGAGGCGGCGCTGCTGCTCTGCTATAAGACGCTGTGGCTGCGTGACCAGGGTCAGCCGCATACGGCGGAAGCGGCGATGTGCAAATGGTGGCCGCCGAAGATCGCTTTCGAGGCCATACATCAGTGTCTGCTGACCCACGGGCACATGGGTTACAGCAAGGACCTGCCCTTCCAGCAGCGTATGCGTGACGTGCTGGGGCTGCACATCGGTGACGGCACCCGGCAGATCCAGAAGATGGTGATAACCCGAGCGATGGTCGGCAGCGCCGCACGCTGACCGATGGGACCGCCGGTGGTTTCGGCGTTCCGTTCAGGTGGCGCTGAATTGCACCGCGCTGACGTCGTGGCCGTATAGCCACAGGTGCGCGTCGCGGTGGCCGGTCAGACGTTCCACCAGATCGTCCACGTCCGGGTTGTGGAAGAACTCGATGTTGTCGCGTGACATCTGCTGGACACGTGCGGTGCGTTCCCGGCGTAACGACTCGTATCGAGCCAGCGCCGCCTCGGGCTCGTCGTTGGCCTGCAGACAACGACACAAGGTATAGGCATCCTCGATCGCCATCACCGCGCCCTGTGCCATGAATGGCAGCATCGGATGACAGGCATCGCCGAGCAGGGTCACTCGACCTTGTGACCAACGCGGCATCGGATCGCGGTCGAACAGGCCCCAGCGAAAACACTGGACGACCGCCCGGATCAGGACCTGCAGATCCTCGTGCCAGCCCTGGAAGTCGGTCAGGAAGCCCTCGCGGGTGCCCGGACTGGACCATGACTCGGCCAGCCACTCGTCGCGCTCGATGACGCCCACGCAATTGACCAGCGCGCCGCGGCGCAGATAGTAGTGGACGAAGTGACCGCCACGGCCCAGCCAGTTCGAGGCCACCGGTCGCACGTGGCCGGCGGGCAGGCTGGCGGTGGGCACGGTCGCCCGCCAGGCCACGCAGCCGGTGAAGCGCGGCGCATCCGCGCCGAACAGCCGCTCGCGTACCCGCGAGTGAATGCCGTCGCAGCCGACCACGATGTCGGCCTCCAGGCGCTCACCGTCCTCCAGGACCACGCTCACCCGGTCGGCCTGATGCTCCAGATCGACGAGCCTGGCGCGAAGTCGCACCGCTTGCGGCGCGATGTGGGTCAGCGCGTCGGTGAGGATCCGATGCAGATCGGCGCGATGCAGGTGGTAATACGGATAGCCGAAGCGCTCCACGCTGGTCTCACCCAGCGGCCGGGTCAACAAGGTCTCGCCGCTGTGCCAGTGACGCATCTCACCGCGTTCGGGTCTGAACGCGACCGCGTCCAGCGCCGGTGCCAGTCCCAGCAGGTGCAGGACGCGCGCGCCATTGGCGCTGATCTGAACGCCGGCACCCACCTCGCCGAGCGCGCTTGCCTGTTCCAGCACCTGCACCGCAAAGCCCGCGCGGGCCAGACACAGCGCCAGCGTCAAGCCACCCAGTCCGGCGCCGGCGACGATCACTCTCAGTTCGTGGTTGGCCATGCTCTCACCTGATTACGGTCTTGGCGGACGTATGCCGGCGCAACGCGACGGGCTTGACAGTAGTGTGCCGGATCCCATAACCATGCGGCATATCAGCCGGAACGAAGGAGGCGACGGGATGAAGTTCGGGGTACTGCAATTCTTCTCCTGGCCGCGACGTAACATACCGTTGCAGACCGTCTATGCGCGTGCCTTGCAGCGTATCGAGATCATGGACAAGACCGGTTACGACGCGGTCTGGTTGGCCGAGCATCATTTCACCGATTACAGCGTCTGCCCTTCGGTGCACCTGATGGGTATGCACGTCGCCGCCAAGACACGTTCACTTCGTATCGGCACCGCGGTTTCCCTGGCCGCGCTGTATCACCCGCTGCGGCTTGCCGAGGAGGTCGCGATGCTCGATGTGCTGAGCGACGGACGGGTGAACTGGGGCGCCGGACGTGGTTTCGATCCGCAGGAGTTCAAGACCTTTGGTGTGCCCCTGCCACAGAGCAAGGAGCGCTTTCGCGAGGCTGTGGATATCGTTCTCGCCGCCTGGACCCGTGAGCGGCTCGACTGGCGCAGCGAGCAGTGGTGTTTCGAGGACGTCGAGGTGCTGCCCAAGCCCTTGCAGCAGCCACACCCGCCGATGTGGGTGGCGGCAGGTTCACCGGATGCCGTGCAGTGGGCCGGTGAGCAGGGTTACAGCGTCATGCTCGGACCACACGGCGACTTCCAGCAGGTAGCCACGCATCGCAACAACTTCCTCGCCACGCTGCAGGCCAACGGGCATTCGAGCGCGAATCGCGAGATCCCCATGGCGCGGCTGATCGCGGTGGCCGCGACCGATCGCGAGGCCGAGCAGGTCGCGCGGCGTGGCGCGGGTTGGATCGTCGCCACCTACAAGAACGAATCCAAGGGTACCGCGAACCCGGTGAAGACCGTGGAGGTCGACGGACGGCGGCAGAGCCTGGATCCCATCGATCGCTATCTGCAGGACGTTGCGATCTGGGGTAGTCCGGAACGTGTGCTGGACACACTGTATCGACTCGAAGAGGAGATGCACCTGGGCTACCTGATGTGCGCACCGCTCAGCCACGAGTCATTCTTGATGTTCACCGAGCAGGTGATGCCGCGCTTCCAGTCCAGGCGCCGCGCCGGCGCCGAGGCGGCGCTCAACGCCTGAGACGGGGTTTAGGGCCCGGACGACGCCGGGGCGCGGCTGCCAGCAGCAGGCGGCGGGGCCGCGAGCGGACATGCAGCCCACTTGCGCACGCCGGTGTTTGGCGTACCATCGCGCTCGCCATCACTGGCAAGTCGCCACTGGCAAGT
>JAGRHX010001484.1 GCA_020444775.1 Gammaproteobacteria bacterium | reverse complement strand
GTGGCGATCGCGCGCGCGCTGGCCAACGATCCCGAACTGTTGCTTGCCGACGAGCCCACCGGAAACCTCGACTCGCGAAATGCGCAGCGGATCCTCGAGCTGTTCGCCGGCCTCGCGGCCGACGGCCAGACGGTGGTCATGGTCAGCCACGACGCATCCGCGCGCGCCGTCGCCAGCCGCTGCATCACGCTCCAGGACGGGCGCATCGTCACGGAGAACGCAGGTGCATAGTTCGTGCTGGAACAACGTCGTCCGCGAACTACGCCAGCACAAGGCGCGCTCGTTCCTCGTCATATTGGCGATCGCGCTCGGCAGCGCCGGTGCCGGCGTGGTCCTGGTGACCTGGGCGATCCTGCAGCAGGTGACCGTCGCCGAATTCGCCGCGAGCAACCCGATGTCGGCCTCGGTGCACGCCGACCGCGTCGATGCCGAACTGCTGGCAGCGGTTCGCAAGGTGCGGGGGATCGCCGATGTACAGGCACGCCGCGTGGTCCTCGCCAGCGCACGGGTCGATGGCGTTCCACAGACCGCGGTGCTGACCCGGATCGACGGTTACGAACCGGTCCGTATCGGCAAGGTCGTTGCGGTCGCCGGCGCGTGGCCGCCGACTGACGCCGGCGTGGTGATCGAGAAGTCGTCCGTCGAGTTCGCCGCGACCGACATCGGCGGAACCTTGCAGCTGTCGGTCGGCGAGGGGCCGACGGTGCGCGCGGCCGTCACCGGCATCGCACGCGATGTCGGAGTCGCGCCGGGCTGGATGGAGCACACGGTCTACCTGTTCACCAGCGCCGCCACGCTCGAGGCGCTCGGCGAAGACAGCGCATTCGATGAAGTGCAGTTCACGGTGGCCGATCGCAGCCTTGATCGCGACCGCATCCGCGCCATTGCAGGCGATGTCGTTGGCGTCATCGAATCGAGCGGACGCAAGGTCGGCAACGTCGAAGTACCGGAGCCCGGACAACACGTGCACGCCGCCCAGATCGGCTCCCTGCTGTTTACCCAGGGTGCGTTCGGCGTGCTCGCGATGGTCCTCTCCTGCATCCTCGTGGCCAACCTGATGGCGGCCGTGCTGGCCGGGCAGCGCCGCGAAATCGGCGTCATGAAGGCGATCGGCGCGCGCAACCGCCAGCTGTTCGGCATGTATCTGGCCATGGCCCTGGCGTATGCAATCCTGAGCCTGCTGCTGGCCCTGCCGGCCGCCTGGGCGGGTGGCTGGCTGTACGCGCGTTTCATGGCCAACATGCTCAACTTCAGTGTCGATGGTCTGACGGTGCCGCCCTTGATCGTGGCGGTGCTGTGCGTCGTCGGCCTGCTCATGCCGCTTGCCGCGGCGGCCTTGCCGGTCTGGCGTGGCTGCCGTGCGCGCGTTGCGGACGCCCTGCGCGATGTCGGACTGTCGGATCGCCCGCTGCGGCGCCACGCGTCCTGGCTCGATCGCATCGGCCTGCTCTCGCGATCGAAGCGGCTTGCCGTGCGCAACGCCTTCCGCAATCGTCGGCGCATGTTGCTGACCCTGCTGACCCTCGCGTTCGGTGGCGCCGTCTCGATCGGTGCCGGCAACCTGCAGATCGCCGTTCGCGGCGTCGTCGACCTGATGTTCCAGCAGAATCGCTTCGACCTGGTCCTGCGCCTGCAGGCACCGATGCGCGCGAAGCAACTCGAATCGCTGCTGCGCGGCGTGCCCGGCGTGGC
>JAGRHX010000130.1 GCA_020444775.1 Gammaproteobacteria bacterium | reverse complement strand
GGCCCCACCACATCGCCGTTCCAGCCCGGGTTCAGCCGGTCGGTCTGATAGGCCATACCGTGTCGACCGAACACGTCCATGATGGTCTGCAGCGCGGACTGCTGGAACTCGGAGCCGCGGATCTTCAGCGCCGCCGCGCCCATCAGCGAGGGCGCCCCCTCCTGCTGGGCGGCCGCGAGCTGATCGGCGACCAGTGCCTTGACCGTCTCCAGGCTCACCTCCAGCTCGGCAAGCTTGCGCTGAAAGCCCGGATCGGCCATCAGCGGCTCGCCATCCTCGCGGGTATTGCGCAGCAGATGACGCAGATGCGCGAGATAACGCTCGAACTTGCCGACCTCGGCGACCCCGACCCGCTCGTTGGCGAGCAGGAACTTGGCGTAGGTCCAACCCTTGTCCTCCTCGCCGATGCGGTTCTTCACCGGCACCCGCACATCCTCGAAGAACACCTCGTTGAGATGATGCCCCTTGGTGATGCCGATGATCGGCCGCACCGTGATCCCAGGGGTCTTCATGTCGATGAGCAGGAAGGAGATCCCCTGCTGCTTCTTGACGTCCGGATTGGTCCGCACCAGACAGAAGATCATGTCCGCCCAGTGCGCATAGGAGGTCCAGATCTTCTGCCCGTTGACCACGTAGTCGTCGCCGTCACGCACCGCGCGGGTGCGCAAGCTGGCAAGGTCCGACCCGGCCCCGGGCTCGGAATAGCCCTGACACCACCAGGTGTGATGCTTCATGATGCCCGGCAGATACGTTTGCTTCTGCTCCTCGGTGCCAAAGGTGTAGATCACCGGCCCGACCATGTTGGTCCCGAACGGCGGGATCGGCGGCGCGTTGGCCCGCCCCAGCTCCTCGCTGAACACCGCGAAGCGATCCGGTCCCCAGCCCAGCCCGCCGTGCTCCACCGGCCACTTGCCGGTCAGCCAGCCGCGCTCGCCGAGCTTGCGCAGCCAGGCCGCGGTCTCCTCACGATCGATGTGCTGCCCCAATTCCTGCTTGCGCCGCAGATCGGCCGGCAGCGCCTGATCGAGAAACTCGCGGACCTCCGTGCGGAAATCCTCCAGGGAGGGGTCGGGCTCGGCGCTACGGATGAACATGGGGGTACCTCCTCGGGCGCGATGGCCTGTAGATGCGCTATCAGGACTCGATGCTACCGGCAGATTGGGACGATGTCTCGATGCGGATCGGGGCTCGGAGCGAGCGAGACTGACGCATGTCAGCCAGCAAGCGCGCTCTCGATTGACTGTTTCGCATCGCAACACGGGCGGGCCGGACCCGCCGCGTCAGGCTGTGTCCAGCACATCGCGCATGACCGGCGGCAGCTCGGTCGCGTCGTGCTCGGCGGTCCTATCAGGCGACGCCGACGCGGCTCGGCGCCCGCCAGTCAGACGGCGTGTCTCTTCCAGCCATTGCGCACGCATGTCCGGTGCGGCCAGCCCACGCAAGTCAAGCAACTCGAAGTTCTGCACAAGCACGTCACTGGTATCGCACCAAAACTGTCGCAGTCCAGCCCCGTCGGACTGCAGCTCGCCGAGCCGTGCGAACCCGGCTTGCCCCTCGAGGTGTGGCGGACCGGCGTTGCTCTGTCGCGCTCACCAGACGCGATGGCGCGCCTGCCGCTTCTCCAGGATCGTCCAGGATCGGCCGCAGCACGTGCTCGACCCGACCGGCAATGAAGTAGCCCAGATGCGCCTCGCGCTCTCGCTGAGACGCCCCACCGACCAAGGAGGATCTGGGATACGACTTGACCCTGCGGGAGGCGGAGCCCGTCCAAGGACGAGTAAGCCTCGGTCCCCAGGGCACGGACGACACAAGCATGAGCGATCGTGACCCGGGATGGGCTGAGATGCGCTTGTGGCTTGGCGGCGTGAGCCGAAGAGCGCACCCGGATGCCGAAATCGGAAGAATATGGATATATCTGGGTACGTTTACGGGTAAGCGCCGAAATCTCCTTGTCTTAATGGGTATATATGGATATACATATGGATATGACGCTGCGCACAGACAGTTTGACCATCACCCCCGAGATCCTCGTGCTCATCGCCGAAATCGATGAGTTCAAGGGCGCATGGCGGGCACTGGGCACCCTGGCTCCGGAGCGGCTCTCGGCGCTGCGCCGGGTGGCCACGATCGAGAGCATCGGCTCCTCGACGCGTATCGAAGGGAGCAGGCTGAGCGATGCCGAGGTCGAGCGCCTGCTCTTGAACCTGCAGATCAAGAGTTTCGGCTCCCGTGACGAGCAGGAGGTGGCGGGGTATGCGAAGGTCATGGAAACGGTCTTCGCGCATGCAGAGCAGATCGCACTGACGGAAAACCACATCAAGCAGCTGCACCGCGACCTGCTCATGCACAGCACGAAGGACGAGCGGCACCGGGGTGAATACAAGACACACCCCAACCATGTGAGCGCATTCGATGCGGACGGCAAGGAGGTCGGCATTGTCTTCGAGACGGCCAGCCCGTTCGAAACGCCGCGCCTGATGCGCGAGCTCACCGAATGGACGAACGCGCAGACCAGGGGTGAATCGATGCACCCGCTGCTCGTGATCGCGGTCTTCACGGTGGTGTTCCTGGAGATCCATCCGTTTCAGGACGGCAACGGACGCCTCTCGCGCGTCCTGACCACACTCCTGCTGCTGCGCGCCGGATACAGCTATGTCCCCTACAGCTCAATGGAAAGCGTGATTGAGCGGACCAAGGAGCAGTATTACATCGCGCTGCGCTCGACCCAGGGCACCATTCGCTCAGACAAACCGGACTGGCAGCCCTGGCTGCAGTATTTTCTGCGAGCCCTACAGGCGCAGAAACGCCGTCTGGAAGGAAAGATCGAGCGCGAGCGCATCCTCGTGCAGACCCTGCCCGCTCTCTCCCTGCAGATCCTCGAACTTGCCAGGGAGCACGGCAAGCTCACCAACGCGCTGGTCACGAAGCTGACCGGTGCGAACCGAAACACGGTCAAGAAACACTTGCAGGCTCTTGTTGCGAGTAATCACCTCAGCCAGCACGGCGTGGGCAAAGGCACCTGGTATGGACGGACATCATAGGTGTCTGGTTGAGTTCCGACCGGCGTCGGTTGCGTTGGAGATCGGATCGTGATCTCAGGATGTGCACATCGTCGTCGAAGTCGGACAGTGAAGGCCGCGCGGCCTGCCGATCGGCAATCTGA
>JAGRHX010001483.1 GCA_020444775.1 Gammaproteobacteria bacterium | reverse complement strand
GTCAGTCGAAACGATCGAGCAGCGCCCGATCGAAGTTGCCCGTATCCGTCGACAGCCCCGCCGCCGCGAGCCGCCTGTCGTGGTGGCGAATCCTGTCGATCAACGTGTCCATCGTGACCAGGTTGTCGTCCATTTCGTACAACTGCTTCGACCCACGGTAGAAGAAGTTCAGCACGACCATCGCGTCCGGATCACCCGCCTCGACGGCGGCCTCGATCTTCTGCTGCTTGCGGTAGATGAGGTTGAGCACCTGCTTCAGGTCCCAGATATAGACCACCTCGGTCATGAACGGGTGTGAACGGAGCTTCACGAGCACGGCCGCGACGACCACCGCCGCCACGACCACGCCGGCGACGTTGAGCCAGAAGTTGGACTGCCCCGGCGTACTGAACAACCGGATCAGGACAGCCGAAGTCCCGATCGAGATCCCGACGAGTGCCACGACAATCCCGGCGAATACCCAGTTGAAGTGCCTGCGGTAGCGCTGCTTATCGATTTCTTTCAGTTTCATGGCGGCCATTCTGACCGAATTCGATGACGCTGTAACAACAAGTCGGCGGTCGTCCAGATCGTGGCCGCCACTCAATACTGCCGCACGAAAGAATTTCAACCTGCACGACTTGTGCACAGCCCATTGCGCGTTAGGCTATGGGCTCTGAATCACCAGCGCAGAGAGCCCCGATGAGCGAAAAATTCCCCGCCCTCGCCTTCCACAGCATGCCGGTCGGCGCCGGATACGCCCGCCCCGAGCAGCAGTTCCCTGCCGGGCTGTCGGCGCAGTCACCAGCGCTGGATGCCATGACCGACCTGCGCAAGGTCACGGCACTGACGGTCGAACGCACCAACACGCTCGCGGCAACGCGCGAGCGCATGCAGAAGCTCGGTGTGCGCATGCTGCTGGTCACCGGGGCCACCGGCGCGGTCATGGGAATCGTCACCGTCACCGACCTCGACAGCGGCCGGCCGGAGATCATCGCGTCCAAAACCGGCGAACAGCCGGACGAACTGCAGGTGCAGGACATCATGACGCTGCGCGGCCGCATCGAGGTGCTGCCGCTGGCTGACGTCAGCGGGGCCAGCGTTGGCCAGGTGCTCAGCAGCCTGCGCGAGGCCGGTCGCCGGCACGCGCTGGTGCTGGATGCCAGCGCCGGAGACCAGGCCGGAGCCATCTGCGGGATCTTCTCGCTGACCCGGCTATGCGGCCAGATCGGGCTCGACGTCCGGCCCGGTGCGGACATGGCCGATATCGAGGCCGCGTTGAAGACCGTTCTGGATTGACGCTGTCACGATCGACCGGGGGTGACCGCGCCTAACCGGTCAATAGCTGTCCTGCAGCCACTGCCTGACGGTGTCGAGCAACTCGGCTTCCTCACCGTCGAAAAAATGATCGGCTCCGCCGACGACGACCTGGCTATACGCCGCCCCGGTCAGCCCGCCCTGCCGGGCGCGCTGCGCGGCAGACGCCAGCACCTCGGGAAGGTCTTCGCTGCCGTACAGGTCGAGTACTGGCAGTCCGACCCCGGGAAGCTGGGCCAGCGTGTCCATCGGGCCACCGGCGATGCCGCCCGACATCCCGACCGCAACCAGTCCCTCGACGGGCGCGTGTTCGCCGGCGAGGTAGTACACTGCCATCGTCGAGCCCTGGCTGTGGGCCACCAGCACGACGGTCTCGAACCCGGCCTGCCGCAGGTGACCGACAGCGGCGTCGATACGCCCCGGTACCCAGTCGTAGATCGTCGCGTACGCGGCGTGCTCGGCCTCGTTGGCCAGCACCGGCATCTGGATCGACAGGGTGTGCCAACCGGCCTCGGCCAGGCCCACGCGCAGAGGCAGCACGACGGTCGGCCAGTTCGGATGCACTCCCGTCCCGTGCATGATCACGGCCGCACGTGTCGACGGCTCAGCGCTCTCGGTCTCGATCGCCAGGAACGGATGACGGCCGTCATCGAGCTCGATCGCCTCGCCATCGAGCAGCGCATCGACAACCTGTTCCGCCCAGCGCTTTTCCTTGTCCAGGTCGCTGGCCAGTCCCACCTCGGCCAACAGCAGAAACGCGGCACAAGCCGCCAACCTTGAAGTCACCCGATGCATAGCACCCTCCGCGTGTGTTGCCAGGCCGATCGGCCACACATCGATGTAATATGGAGCCCGACCGCGACCGTGGCGGACCATACACCCCCTCAACACCTTGCGGATACCAAAACCATGGAAATTGCGATCTTGGTCGTGCTGTTCCTGGTCGGGACCGTCGCCAGCGCGATGCAGGCGATGAAGTACCTCGACCGACGGCGCCAGCAACGCGACGACCGCACCGGGGACGACGAGAACCGCCCGTGAACGATGTGCGAGGCGTGGTATTCGACGTCGTGGAATCGCCGCTGCATCCCGACCTCGGGCCCCTCTGCGCCGAGTTGGGCCTCGAGCGCCGGGTGTTCAGCCAGCAGCGCAAGGCCATGGCCGCGATGAAACAGCAACCGCCGGACTACGTCGTCGCGGATTTCTACTTCGGCTATGGCAACAACTACGCCGGCGCCAACATCAGCAACCTCGACGTCCTGCTGCGCAGCGCGCAGCGCTTCGCTCCGAACGCCCGCATCGTCGTTTTGGCCGAACCCACCGAGCGACCGCACCTCGACAAGCTCGCGGCCCTGTTCGCGCTGCATGCCAAGCTCGACCTGCCGGCGGACGGGGAGCGACTGCGCACGGCACTGTCGACCGACTGATCCGCGGGCACAGAAGGCGAATATCCATCCTCAAGCCGGCCGCACGTGGTG
>JAGRHX010001482.1 GCA_020444775.1 Gammaproteobacteria bacterium | reverse complement strand
TAGCGGTTCCAGTACCACGTGCCGCCGACGTCGCCGGCGTAGTCGATCATGTAGAAGTCGTCGATGCCGTTCTTGCGCAAGAAGGCGGCGGTGGTGAGCCCACCGAAGCCGGCGCCGACGATGACGACATCGGTCTCGGTGACGACCGCATCGCGGGTGAAGCCCGGCTCGACGAAGGGGTCGGCGTCGAAGTCCTTCAGGATGCCCTTGGGCTCCCGGTACTGGTGAATGCCGTCGGTACGGAGTCGCTTCAGACGCTCGGCTTCGTAGCGCTCACGCAGCTCGTCGGGCGAGAACTCCAGCGGGGTGTCGGTATCGGCCATCGTCGTCCCTCCAGCAGCTCGACGCGGCCGAGCGTATTCGCTCGCTTTGCGCGAGGCCCATTCCCGCGAAACCGGTCAGCGGTCTCGTAGGAGTCGACCGGCTGGGACGCCGGTCAGCGGTCTCGTAGGAGTCGACCGGCTGGGACGCCGGTCTCCTTGTCATCGTCGATGGTGACCTGGCCGTTGACCACGATGTAGCGGTACCCCTGCGCCTTTCGCACCCGGCGCCACTCGCCTCCCGGCAGATCATGTGCGACCTCCGCCGGCCCCTGGGCCAGGCGGTCGTGGTCGTACACCACGATGTCGGCCGCCTTGCCCACCTCGAGCGTGCCGCGATCGGTGAAGCCGGCGCAGTGCGCAGGTAGGGCCGACAGCCGCCAGTGCGCCTCCTCCAGATCGAGCAAACCGAGGTCGCGAACAGCGTCGGTCAACAACTCGGTGGGGTAGGTGCCAGCGGTGAGGAACTTGGTGTGCGCCCCACCGTCGCTGACCCCCGGGATGGTCCAGCGGTAGTCGAGGATCTCCTTCAACAGCTCGGCGTTCGTGTAGAGCGGCTCGGCATAGAAGGTGGTGCGCAGTCGGTCGGCCACCGCGATGTCGAGCAGGCAGTCCACCGGGTGCTTGCCAGTGGCCTCCGCGACATCGCCGATCGTGTGGTCCTTCCACTGGGCGGTCTCGGTGGACTTGGGTCCGAGCACCACCATCTGCTCGATCGGGCACGTCGCCGCCACCAGCTTCGCCTCGCGAAGCGCCGGGCGTCGCGCCGGATCCGACAGCTTGTCGAGCTTGTCCTCGAGGGTGCCGAGCGTGGCCTCGCGCCAGGCGTCGGCTTCGTCGAACAGGTTCCAGTCCTCGAAGGTGAACATCAAGGCGTTGCGGGTGGTGACCGCACAGCCGTACACCTGCAGACCTTCCAGGCGGCACCGGTCGAGCCAGGCGAGGGTGGCCCGGTGGATCGACGGGTCGGTCTCGATCGCCGTGACCACGTTGTAGAGCACCGGTCGGCCGCTGGCCCGAGCGAGCTGCTCGAAGGTGCGCTTGGACTCCTCTGGGATGGCCGGGTCGCCGGCCATCGTCATCTGGATGAAGCCGCGCCGACGCTCTGCGAGCACCTCGGCGAGCTTGATGCACGTGTCGGTGTGCATCACGTCGGTGGCCATGGGCGACCCGTCGAAGTCCCGCTGGACGTTGGCGCCGGACTCCGGGCGGAGGCGCTGGACCGACCACCCGCCTGCACCGGCATCCATCGCCTCGTGCAGCATGCGGATCATCGCCGCGTGCTCGGCGTCGGTCGGGACCTCACCCGCCTTGGCCCGTTCGAAGCCCATCGCCTCGATGAGCACCGGGTTCATCGGAAGGAAGGACCGCACGTTCACCGACTTCGGGGTGCGGTCGACCGAATCGAGGAACTCGGGGAAGGTCACCCAGTCCCAGGGCATGCCCAGCTGCATCGACGCCAGCGGGATGGCCTCGGTGCGCACCATGGTGAGCATCGCCCGCTCGCGGAAGTCCGGCTGCACCGGCGCGAACCCGAAGCCGCAGTTGCCGATCACGA
>JAGRHX010000129.1 GCA_020444775.1 Gammaproteobacteria bacterium | reverse complement strand
ATCGTTCGCCCCCGGATCGTTCGCCAATTGACGACCGCGGGACTGCTCGCCCGCGGGCGAGCAGTGGCCCGGCCCTGCTCAGACCGCGCCGAACTCGGTCTTCAGGCGTTCGAGCAGACGCTCGAGCTCGGTGGTCATGAAGGCGAAGTTGGCATCGAAGCGCAGCAGCTCGTCTTCCTGATCGAACTCGTCGAGCTCCTCCACGGCCAGGAAGCGCAGCCGCTTGACGGTCAGATCGGCTGCCAGCACGAAGGACAGGCGGGCTTCGAAGTCCAGCGCCAGGCGCTGCACCTGCTTGCCGGCTCGAAGATGCATCTGCACTTCGCTCGCGCCCAGATCCTCGCGTTGGATGCGGACCACCCCACCGCCGTCCTTCGGCTCACGTAGCTCGCACTCATCGCCGACCGCGAAGCCGTCGGGCAACTGACCGCTGGTCAGCCACTCGGTCATCGCCACCGCTGGCGCGCGTGCGCCGAACGGCTCCACTGCAAGTCCTTCCAGACTGCGGCCCAACAACACCACCAGCTCTTCCGCGCGGGTCGCGTTGGAGGCATCCACCACCAGCCAGCCCGACGCCGGCGCCAGATAGGCATGGGTGAAACGGCTGCGTGTGAAGGCCTTGGGCATCAGATCGAAGTACACCTCGTCACGCAGCTTGCGCTTCTCCCGGGAACGCACCACCCGGCCCTGAGAAGCCTCGATCCGAGCCACCCGGTCCTCCAGCTCCTCCTTGATCACCGCCGCCGGCAACAGCCGTTCCTCACGACACGCGCACAGCAAGGTGCAGCCGCTCGCGGCATGCACCAGCTCGCTGCCCAACCGCCCGAGCGGTGGCGTCCAACCGTAGGTGAAGGCATCGAGGCCACCACAAGGACGCGCCGCGTGCGCGGCGAGGGCCTCGGCGACCTCCTCGGGCGTCTGCTCGAAGCGGTCGACGAGACGATACAAAACGAGATTCTTGAACCACATGGATAGTTGTCTGGAGATGGCTTGACCGTCCTCGTCACGAACGAGGCGGCGTTTGTGGATGTGGAAGACGCGGCTGTCACCGGTCACGTGCCGGGCGACCCGGACGGCGGGGAATCGGACTTGCGGCGAGCCGCGCGCTGCATGCGTCGCATGCGCCGGGACAATACGCCATTATATGGGGCGTTGAGCCCGGGGTGCGCCTGTCCGCATCTCGCAGCGGCCGGTTCAGCCGCTGTCAGATCGCTTGCCGGGCATCACCAAGGCGCCCTGACCCGGCGCGCCCACCCGGCACCGAGACACCCCGCACCCAGTCAAGACACCCAGCACGCAGGCAGCCGGGACACGGACGCCCGATGCACGACGGCCGACCAACGGCGGCCAGCGTATGACCCGGAGAGCATGACGTGGAGTTCGGAGTAGTCACCGCCAAGATCGACGAGATCGGCTATATCACGCATGCCGAGAACCTCGGCTTCAGCCATTGCTGGGTGACCGACAGTCAGATGATCCGCTCCAACTGCTGGGCGGTGCTGGCACTGGCCGCGCAGGCGACACGCAGCATGCGGCTGGGGACCGGCGTCAACGTGCCGGGTTTGCGTCTGGCACCGGTGGCCGCCAATGGCATCGCGACCATCAATCGCCTGGCTCCGGGCCGCTGCTTCATCGGACTGGGCACCGGCCACACCGCGATGCGGATGATGGGCCACAAGCCGATGCGGCTGCGACCGTTCCGCGAGTACGTGCGCGTGGTGCGGGCGCTGCTCGACGGCGAAGAGGTCGAGTACACGCTGGACGGCGAGACCCATCCGATCCGTTTCCAGATGCTCGAGCATCGCTTCATCGACATCGAGCAGCGCATCGATCTGTACATCGCCGGCTACGGACCGCGTGCCCAGGCCCTGGCCGGCGAGCTGGGCGACGGTCTGATCTCGGGCCTGCCGCGCGGTGGCAGCGTAGCTGGGATGATGCAGCAGGCTCGCCAGGGTGCGGCTCGCGCCGGGCGCGAGCTGGGCGACGAGTTCATGACCTCGGCAATGGTCACCATCGCCCTGCTGGAACCCGGAGAGGCGCTCAACTCGAAGCGCGTGATCGAGACCTGGGGCGCCGCGATCATCACCGGTCTGCACTACCTGGTGGCCCGGCACCTGGAGACCGGCGAGCCGCCACCGGCATATGCGGCGCCCATCTGGGACGACTACATGGCCTGGTTGAACGCGGCCCCGGAAGCGGTGCGTCACCAACGTCTGCACAACAGCCATTACAGCTTCGTCGATCCGGAGGAGGCCCGCTTCATCACCCCCGATCTGGTCCGTGCCAGCTGCATCGTCGGTGAGCCCGACGAGGTCGCCGAACGACTCAAGAGCCTGGAACGCGAAGGCCTCAAGCAGGTCATGATCTACCCGCCGCTGGCACGCCAGTATCGTGCCATCGAAGACATCGCTGAACGACTGATGCCACTGATGTGAGGCGAGCGACGGCGCCCCGCCGGCGGCGGCGGGCGACCGGTCGCCGCGCACTGCAAAGGAGAACCGGACCATGAGCACACCGAGCAGCATCGAACGACCGGCACCCCGCCCGCTGGCGGCGACGCGAACGGCGGCCGACGCCAACTACACGCGCATCCAGGTGCGGCCGATGGCCGGCGCGCTCGGCGCCGAGATCGAAGGGGTGGACCTCGGCGAGGCGCTGGACGATACGGTGTTCGCGGAGATCCATCGCGCCTGGCTCGCCCATCACGTCATCGTGTTTCGCGACCAGGACATCAGTCCCGACCAGCACCTGCGCTTCGCGCGTCGTTTCGGTGACATACATATCCATCCATTCAACGCGCCTTTGGACGGCTACCCGGAGATCCTGCAGATCCTCAAGACCGAGGAGATGCGTCTGAACAACGGATCACGCTGGCACTCCGATCAGATGTACACCGCACGCCCGGCCAAGGCCACGACCCTGGTCGCACGCGAGCTGCCGCCGTACGGCGGCGATACCTTGTTCGCCAATCTGCACCTTGCCTACGAGGCACTGTCGCCGGCCTTCGCGCACATGCTCGAGGGTCTGCGTGGCGTGAACAACGGCGACAGTCGCAAGTACTACGGTCTGAGTCGCGCCGAGCGGGTCGCCGCCGGCATTGCCACCATGCCGCAGAAGGCGAGCACCGCGGGGGTACAGACCCTATCCGTGCATCCCCTTGTCCGCAGCCATCCCGAGACCGGCCGCAAGGCGCTGTATTTCGGCTCGCATACCGAACGTCTGGACGGCATGAGCATGGAGGAGAGCGCGCCGCTGCTTGCCTGGTTGACCGAATTCGCGTCACGCCCCGAGTTCACCGCCCGGCTGCGCTGGCGGGTTGGCACGGTCACGCTGTGGGACAATCGTTGCACGCAGCATCTTGCCGTCAACGACTATCACGGCTTCAGACGCTGCATGCACAAGATCACCATCCAGGGCGACACTCCGTACCTGGCGCGGGTTGCCTGACCCGCAAATCCAATCGAGACCGCCCGCCTCGAGCGCTCTGGTCATAGTCGACATCCCCGCCCGCGCGCCCTGCGTCGCGGGCGTGCGCACAGGATCGAGCCCATGTCATCTCCAATGTCTTTTCCAAGCTTCGTAGAAATACACGAGGAAGGCCCCCGCGAGGGCTTCCAGATCGAGAAGAAGAGCTATCCGATCGCCGACCGGGTCGCGCTCGTGGACGCCCTGGCTGCGTCCGGTCTGCGGCAGATCCAGGTCGGCTCCTTCGTCAGCCCACGGCACGTGCCGACCATGGCCGACACCGCCGAGATGTTCGAGCAGCTCGTCGAGACCTGCGGCAAGCGCGACGGCGTTCGCTATACCGCGCTGTGGTTGAACGAGCGTGGCTTCGAGCGTGCGCTACAGACACCCGGCGTGGACCTGGACGGCAAGATCCTGTTCTACGCCAGCGATGCCTTCAGCCGCCAGAACAACGGCTGCGGCGCCGACGAGATGCGCGACCGGCAAAGACGTTGGGTACAGCTCTACGACGAGCGCCAGATCCCGGTCGAGTCCGCGTACATCATGACCGCGTTCGGCTGCAACGTGCAGGGCGCGGTACCCCTTCAGTCGGTACTCGACACCGTCATCTATATACGCGATCTGTGCCGCGAGACCGATCGGCCGCTACCGCACATCGTGCTGGCGGACACGGTCGGCTGGGCCGACCCGGAAGCGGTGAAGACCCGGGTCCAGGCGGTCCGCGAGTTGCTGCCCCAGGCGCGGATCGGACTGCATCTCCACGACACCCGCGGACTGGGTATCGCCAACGTCTATGCGGCCCTGCAGATCGGTGTAGATCTGTTCGATGCCTCGGTGGCTGGTCTGGGCGGTTGCCCGTTCGCGGCGCACAGCGACCAGATGGCGGCCGGCAACGTCTCGACCGAGGACCTCGCCTTCCTCTGCGAACGCCTGGGCATAGAGACCGGCATCGATCTGGATGCACTGATTGAGGCAGCGCGACTGGCCGAGCGTGTCATCGGCAGACGTCTGAACGGCTCGATAATGCATGCCGGCCGTCCCAAGGCCGGCAGCCACTGAGCACCTCATCCACAAGTGGCACCGTCCAGGCCGGACGGTGCCATCACGGGACCCTCGTCACCACGACCCGAACCGGAGTGAATCGTCTTGAAAGCCCTGCTCTGCACCAACTGGGGTCCACCCGAATCGCTGGTCATCGAAGACATTCCCGTGCCCGAGCCGGCGGCCGACCAGGTGCGCATCGAGGTCGCCGCCTGCGGCATCAACTTCGCGGACACACTGATGATCCAGGGGCAGTACCAGGAGAAGCCGCCGTTGCCCTTCAGCCCCGGGCTCGAGGTTTCAGGGGTGGTCAGCGCGGTGGGCAACGCCGTTGCGGGCCTGGCGCCCGGTGACCGGGTAGTGGCGGTGGGCATTACCGGCGGTTGCATGGAGCAGACCCTGGCGCCGGCCGGGGGCGTGGTGAAGCTGCCGGACGAGCTGGATCTGGTCGACGCCGCGGCCTTTCCCGTCGCCTATGGCACCAGCCACCTCGGACTGGCGCATCGGGCCGGGCTGCGCGCCGGTGAGACGCTGCTCGTGCACGGCGCCGCCGGCGGCGTAGGACTGGCCGCCGTCGAGATCGGCAAATGCATGGGGGCGACGGTGATCGCGACCGCCAGCACAGACGAGAAGCTGGCGCTCGCCCGCGAGCACGGCGCCGACCATGCCATCAACTATCGGGACAGCGACTTCCGCGAGGCGGTGCTGTCGCTGACCGACGGTCGTGGTGCGAACGTCATCTACGACCCGGTCGGCGGCGAGGTCTTCAAGCAATCGATGCGCTGTATCGCCTGGGAGGGACGACTGCTGGTCATCGGCTTCGCCAGCGGCGAGATCCCCCAGATCCCGGCCGGTCATGTCCTGGTCAAGAACATGAGCGTCGTCGGTCTGTTCTGGGGCGCCTACGTGCAGCGCGACCCGGCGGCGCTGGCGGCGTCGCTGAACACCCTCTTCCAGTGGCGCCTGCAGGGCAGGCTCGACCCACTCATCTCGCGCCGTATCGGCATCCAGGATGGACCCCAGGCGCTGCGCGCGCTGATGGACCGCAGCGTCATCGGCAAGATCATCATGACGCTCTGAAGGGGGGCTCGTCGGGACACTCGCGGCGGCTCTCACGCAGCTTCGGTACTGGCCGTCGAATCTGGCCGTCGAA
>JAGRHX010000128.1 GCA_020444775.1 Gammaproteobacteria bacterium | reverse complement strand
TTCTGCTCGCGCTTGCGCCCGGTGACCGCCACCTTCTTGGCGTTGACCACGACGATGAAGTCGCCGGTGTCCACGTGCGGCGTGTACTCCGGCTTGTGCTTGCCCCGAAGGCGTCGCGCAATCTCGCTCGCGAGTCGTCCGAGCGGCTTGCCATCCGCATCGATCACGAACCATTCGCGTTCTACGGATGCGGGTTTTGCGCTGAATGTACGGGTCATTGAGCCAGTCCGTGAGAATCCACTGAAGAGCCCGACATTATGCTATCGCCTTCGGTCCGAGGTCAATGCACGTCGGCGCGCAAAAGCCGGGTATGGTTGCGCCATGAGACAGTACAGCTTGCTCGATCGAACGATAGGTCACGTGGACAGAGCGCTGCGCACGGTGGACGGGCGTCTGCCGGGCAGCGGTCGGGAGTACCCGCCCGAGCGGTTGCCCTCGATCCCGGAGGCGGCGGTGGCGAGCCGCGACCGGCGACGGTCGGCACGCCTGATGCGGGTCAACCATGCTGGCGAGGTTGCAGCCCAGGCACTCTATCAAGGCCAGGCACTGACCTGCCGTAACCGCCGGCTCGCCAAGGCGCTGGAGCAGGCCGCCATCGAGGAGGTCGATCATCTGCACTGGTGCGAGCGCAGGATACAGGAGCTGGGCGGTCGTACCAGCAGATTGGATGGGTTCTGGTATGCAGGGGCGCTCTCCATCGGCGCGCTGGCCGGTGCCCTCGGAGACCGGGTCAATCTGGGCTTCCTCGCCGAGACCGAACGTCAGGTGGTACAGCACCTGGATGGCCATCTGGCCCGACTACCGGAACAGGATCGGCGCAGCCGGGCGATACTCGAGCAGATGCGGGTCGACGAACAGGCGCACCAGCTGCATGCGCAAAGTCGTGGTGGACTGCGTCTGCCCCGACCGGTCCGGCAGCTCATGCGTCTTGGCAGCAAGGTGATGACCAAGGGAGCCTTTTGGGTCTGAGGGGCGGGATCGGAGCTCAGCGTCAGGCATCAGCGGCAAGCGGTTTCGCGGTCAATCAGGAAGGACGGCACCGGCGATGGCAATCGAGATCGAACGCAAGTTCCTGGTGAAGGACGAT
Organism: Gammaproteobacteria bacterium; assembly: GCA_020444775.1. The sequence goes on along the minus strand of JAGRHX010000128.1, from coordinate 5,375 downwards.
CGCTGGCGGCAGCTGGCGAGCGTTGGCGAACGCTTCCAGCAAGGTTATCTGCCCACGGAGACCCGATGCTCGGTCCGTGTCAGGGTGTGTGGTGGGCATGCCTGGCTGAACATAAAGACCGCGCTGGGCGGTCTGATGAAGCGGGCCGAGTTCGAGTACCCGATACCGCTCGAGGACGCGAGCTATCTGTTGGAGAAGGTCTGCCGGCGGCCGTTGATCGAGAAGACCCGCCACGAGGTCGCATATCAGGGTCGCTGCTGGGAGATCGACGTCTTCGAGGGTGATAATCTCGGGCTGGTGGTTGCCGAGGTCGAGCTCGAGGATGAGGACGCGCCGCTGCCGCTGCCGGAATGGGTCGGCCAGGAGGTCACCGAGGACCCACGATACCTGAACCAGAACCTGGTCAGCTGCCCTTTCAACAGCTGGGCTTGAAGCGTCAGACGGCTGTCGGCGGAGCTGAACCGGTCACAGCACCGGGCGCGGTCCGGCGGGTGTGCGAACACGATTGTCGAGAAGGTCTTCAAGAGTGCGTTCGGCGTACCCCTGGCGTGTATTTGCTCGTGGCATCGGTCGTTCGAGCGAGCGGCGTCTCCGGGCACGTCCCGGGACAGCGATCGGCTGCATGGCGCGACAGCCGCGCCGGTGAGTCGGCAAACAGGGTTGGCACCACGATGCGGGCTTTCTACAACCTCATCGAGCAACGCATCCAGGATGCGATGGCACGGGGTGAGTTCGACGAGTTGGAAGGGCAGGGTAAGCCCCTGAAACTGGACGATGACAGTCAGGTCCCCGAGGACATGCGGGCCGCCTACCGGGTCTTGAAGAACGCCGGTTTCATTCCCGAGGAAGCTACGCTGCGCGGTGACATCAACCGCTTGGAAGCCGAGATCGAGGCACTGGCCGATTCTGACGACCAGGCGCGGGTCAATGCCTACAAGCGACTTGCCCTGCTGCGAGCGCGTCTCGATGGACGAGGCCAGGCGGCACGGTCGGTCACCGGCCGCCGCTATACCGATCGCCTGGTCCAGAAGCTCACGCGCTGAACGCATCCGTTGGCCGGCGGCTCGCGCAGACCTCGGTCGGTCAGCTCTTCTTGCCGCCGTCGCCGCCCGGCGTGTACATCGGCATCGGAAACGGTGTCACCTTGCCACCGGCGGCATCCGCGGAGGCAACGACCTTGTTGGCGCCCTCTTTCTCGACTTCGTCGATACGTATGACCGCGTGCATCGGCACGAAGGTGCGCTTGACCCCTTCGAACTCCGATTTGAGCTTCTCTTCCGACGGGTCGACCAGCAACGCCGTGCGCTCACCGAAGATGATGTCGTCGATCTCGACGAATCCGTACATCTCACCGTGGCTCACATGGCGCGCATGGAGCTCGTAGATGTTGCCCTGACAATGAAACACGACCCGGAACACTCTTTTCTTGGTCATTACGCTGCTCTATCCCATTCGCGTCGCGCTTTACTCGGCGACTTGCTTCGACGATAACATCGAGACCGCTACAACCCCAGTCCACGACCCTCAATCGTCTGGCGGCATTTGGGGCATGGTCAGTAGAAATCAATCCCGGTCACTGCCGGCCGATATCGCGGCATGCGCGAATCGCGCAACGTGCGCGAGCCGCCCGAGCCCGGGCTGGTGGATGTCGGGGCGGCGCCCGCGTGCAAAGGCAACACATTCCCACGGGTATGGAATACAAGGACTACTACGCTACCCTCGGCCTGCCACGCGATGCCGACCAGACCGCCATCAAACAGGCCTATCGCCGACTCGCACGCAAGTATCATCCGGATGTCAGTGAGGAACCGGACGCAGCGAACCGGTTCAAGGGCGTGCGCGAAGCCTACGAGGTACTCAAGGATCCTCGGACACGCGCCGCCTACGATCGCCTCGGATCGCGGTGGCGCGCCGGTGAGACGTTCCAGCCGCCACCGGAGTGGGCCGCTCAGGGTCATGCACGAACGGCCGACTTCGATTTCAGCGAGTTCTTCGAGAGCTTGTTCGGCGCAGCCGGGCGTGCCTCGGCTGCGTCCAGCAGAGGCGCGCGGCAGACCGGAAGGAGCGGTCGCAGGCGGGACGATTCGACTCAGGAACGCTATCGCTTGGAGATCACCCTGGAGGAGGCCCGGCAGGGGGGGGAGCGTACCGTCAGGGTCCCGGCCGCCGATGACGAGCGCGGCGAGGCAACAAGAGCCATCAGGGTCAGGATTCCGCCCGGTGTGGAACCGGGACAGGCCATTCGACTGGCCGGGCAGGGCACCCGACCCGGTACCGACCTGTACCTCGAGCTGCGCCTGTTGCCGCATCGCATGTTCAGCCTCGACGGGCTCAACGTCTGCCTGGACCTGCCGGTCACCGCATGGGAGGCGGCCCTAGGTGCCCGCATCCAGGTGCCGACGCTGGGCGGCCCGGTTGCGTTGAATCTCCCGGCCGGCGTCGAATCGGGCAAGCGACTACGCTTGAAGGGGCGTGGTCTGGGTGCACGATGCTGCGGTGATCAGTTGGTCACCGTCCGCATCGTGGTGCCGGCCGCGAGCACGGACGAGCAACGCGCGTTGTACACACGGTTGGCCGATGAGTTCCAGTTCAATCCCAGAGCAGGTTGGTTCGATGAGCGCGATGCTGGTAGCGGTGGTGCGAGCTGAGCGCAGCTCGCCGCGGGCCCCATTGATTTGCCAGTTGATCCGCCCGTTGATAGCCCTGTTGATCGTCCTGTTGCTGACCGTGGTGGCGACGCCCGCGCGGCACGCTCTGGCGGGGACCTTGCCAGCCGCGGTCGACGGCCAGCCATTGCCCAGTCTGGCACCCATGCTCGAGCGGATCACGCCGGCCGTGGTCAACATTGCGACTGAAGGACGCGAGCTGGTCCGGGAGAGCCCGTTCATGGCGGATCCGTTCTTCAGACATTTCTTCTCGCTGCCGTCCATCCCGCGTGAGCGTCGAACCCAGAGCCTCGGATCCGGCGTGATTGTCGATGCCGCCCGTGGTCTGGTGCTGACCAACCAGCACGTGATCGATAAGGCCGACCGGATCCAGGTGACCCTGCGTGACGGCCGTCGCCTGTCGGCCGGTCTGGTGGGGGCTGACGCGGAGACGGATCTGGCGGTGCTGCGAATCGCAGCGATTGGCCTGACCGAGCTACCGATCGCTGACTCGTCCCGGCTGCGGGTCGGGGATTTCGTCGTCGCCATCGGTAACCCGTTCGGTCTGGGCCAGACCGTGACCTCCGGTATCGTCAGCGCGCTCGGCCGCACTGGCCTAGGTATCGAAGGCTATGAGGATTTCATCCAGACCGATGCGTCGATAAACGTCGGTAACTCCGGTGGCGCGCTGGTGAACCTGCGTGGCGAGCTGGTCGGTATCAACACGGCGATACTGGCGCCCAACGGCGGCAGCGTGGGAATCGGATTCGCTATTCCCAGTCGCATGGCGAGCGACGTGATGACGCAGCTGGTGGAGCATGGTGAGGTGCGTCGCGGTGTGCTCGGTGTAGCCTCCCGGGATTTGAATGCAGAGCTCGCTCGTGACTTGAAGGTGGACGCCGATGCTGGCGCCGTGATCTCCGAGGTGCAGCGAGGATCGGAAGCGGAACGCGCCGGCTTACGCGCTGGTGACGTTGTGGTGGCGATCAATGACATGCCGGTGCGTCGCGCGGCGGACCTGTCGAATCGACTCGGCCTGTTGCCAGTCGGTGAGCAGGTGCACCTGGAGATTGTGCGTGGTAGTCGTCGCCTTCGAGTCGATACCCGTATCGGCGAGCGCGGCTCCAGACATATCGGCGCGGCGGTGATCGAACAGTGGCTGGCGGGGGCGAGCTTCGCAACCGCGGACCCGTCCGCCGCCGAAGGCGTGACCGTGCAGCGTGTCTCGCAAGGCAGCGCCGCCTGGCGCGCCGGGCTCAGACCCGGGGATGTGATCGTGGCCGCCAACGGCAAGGCGGTGCAGCGGCTTTCGGACCTCGAGTACGCGGCCGCGCTAGGCAACGGCCTGCTGCAGCTGCGTATCATGCGTGGTCACCTGACCATGTTGATCCTGTTGGGATGACCCGCTGGACCGCTGGCGGTGGTCTCGAGTGCCTTCGGGCCGGTAGCAGCCTGCGTTTCGGACTCGAGCTCAACCTGTTCGATCTGCTCGAAGCGCCGGGTGATCTTTCGCGCTGACACATGTACCCGGTCGACATCGTCCTTGGCCTGCGTGATGTGCCTGGACAGTCTGTCCAGACGCTCGCTGAAACGGTCGAAGTCCTTCGCCAGCAGACCCAGATGATGCTGAATGAGATCGACCTGCTCGCGGGTCGCTTGATCCTTGATCACCGAACGTGCCGTGTTGAGAACGGCCATCAAGGTAGTCGGTGAGACCAGCCACACCCGACGCCGATGCGCGATCTCAACCAGGTCGGCATGATGTGCCTGGATCTCGGCGAACACCGCCTCCGCCGGGATGAACATGACCGCGCCGTCGGCCGTTTCGCCCGCGCAGATATATCGTTCGGCGATGTCGTTGATGTGTTTCTTGATGTCGTCCTTGAACTGTCGTTCGGCGCCCTGACGTTCCACGCGCGGAGCATGCAGGTCGGTCATGCGTCTGTAGCTCTCCAGCGGGAATTTCGAGTCGATACACAGGTTGCCGGTAGGCGGCGGCAGCAGCAGCATGCAGTCGGCTACCCGACCATTGCCCAGGGTTTTTTGTAGTGCGAACGCCGACTCGGGGAGCACGTTGCGCACCAGATGATTCAGCTGCACCTCTCCAAAGGCGCCGCGTGAGCGCTTGTCGGCGAGCACCTCCTGGAGGCTGACCACGTTCTCGGAGAGCTGTGTAATCCGGCGCTGCGCCTCGTCAATCAGCGCCAGACGTTCGAGCACGTTGCTGAAGGTGGCGGTCGTTCTTTGGAAGCCCTCGTCGAGCCGCTGCTCGACCTTGGTGCCCAGGCTCTCCAGTCTGCTGTCCACCGACCGGGTGAGTCCCTGCATTCGTCTTCCCAGATCCTCGCTGGCGTGGGACATGGTTTCGTTGACCACGGCGTTCAGACGTTGCATCGCGTCAGCCAATGCCGCGTGCAGGGTCTGCTGGGTGGCGGCGTGACGCTGCTCGACGCGTTGCAGGTGATCGGCCAGGGTTGCTTGCGAGATCTGTCTGAGGTCATTCACCGCTTGCGCGAGCTGCTGGCCCGACCGACCGCTTTGCGCCAACAACGCGCGTTGCAGGCCGGCCATGCCTTGCTCGAAGCGCGCAACAAGCGCCTCGTGCCCGCGCGCGCGGCTTTCCTGCTCGCGTCGGTGCAGGTCGACCAGACGCCTTTCGAGGGCCAGCGAGCTTCGCGTCTGCGCCTCGCTGCTGGTGTCTTGGAGGTCTTCGAGTCTGGTCGTCAGCTG
>JAGRHX010001481.1 GCA_020444775.1 Gammaproteobacteria bacterium | reverse complement strand
ACGCCGATCGGGCCGCAGTCGGTATTGATGACTTCGGCTCTCGTGCCACCCTTGATGTTCCACCAGTAGGCTTCGGACGGCGTCGGGTGGATCTTTTCCTGAGCGTGTACCGAGCCGTCACGCAGGAAGACGTAGCAGACGTTCTTGATGTCGCCGTTGTCCTCCATGATCGGGTGTGTGCCGCCGATGATGTTGATGTTGTAGGAGACAGCGAACGAACTCATGAACTTGATGAACCATTCGGTGTAGTCGGCAATGCGCTCGACGCCCTCCTTGGGTTGCAGCGGCTTTTCTTCGAGCGAGAGTAGTTGCAGCGTGATGTTCTCTGGAAAGACGATGAAGTCGGCGCGGTAGTCGGAGGCGACGTCGACGAAATACTCGATCTGCTTCTTGAATTCGTTCTTGTCCTCCAGGCCACGCATCTGGAACTGCACGGTGGCCACGCGCACGGTCTGCTGTGGGGCGAGGCGATCGTGACGCTCGTGCTCGTCGGTCTGATAGCGCGGATTGCGCCAGAGCATGTGCGTGGCATTGCCGCCTGACGGCAGGTCCTCAAGATCGTATTCCTCCAGCACGCCGAGAGGCTCAAAGCCGTTGGAGAGATGGAAGGCGATAGTCTGATCCTTGATCTCTCGGGCCTGGACCGCGCGGACATAATCCATCGGCTCGGGAAACTGGCGGCGCTTGCGTTCGTAGCCCGGCATGCGGCCGCCAAAGACGATGCCCTTAAGCCCCCACTCCTCGCACAAGTTGCGGCGTGCGGAGTAGAGCCGCTGGCCGATGCGCAAGCGCCGGTAGGCAGGATCGACGGATACCTCCATGCCGTAGAGGTGGTCGCCATCGGGGTTGTGGCGGGCGGCGAAGCCGTTGCCGGTGATCTCGTCCCAGGTATGCTGTTTCAGGGCGACGTCGCCGGAAATGATGAACGTCGCACAGTGGCCGACGATCTTGCCGTCATACTCGGCGACAAACTGACCTTCGGGGAAGTTGTTGATCTGGCCGCGTATCATGCGTGGCGTCAACGATGGATGGGGCGCATAGACACGGCGCCCCAGATCGGCGATGGCCTGGACATCGCTGAGCTTGGCGCGGCGCACGATCAATTTGGCCTTCGCAACCGGTTTGGAGCTGGCGGAAGCGCCTTGCTTATCCGATGACGGATTATGTGCTGATTTGCCAGCCGACTCGGCGCGCTTGGCCGCTTCCGAGCGTTTTGCGCTCGTCCGCCGGCGCTCGCTCTGATCGATCGGCATTATGAATTCCCCTGTTTTTTCAATGGCAAACGCTTAACAGCATGGCCCTTATCGCGGCGCAGATCAAGCCATCGGGACGATAACGCATGTTTGGCGGAATTGCTCCCGATTGCCGCTCTCGGGCGAAGGGGCTACCTAATCCTGGAGCCAGAGGGACGACCATGAGCAAGACTACGAAAAAGAAGCCCGCCCCTGCCACCTCCGACCTGATGAAGACCATTCACGTCCGGGGCGCGCGCGAGCACAATTTGAAGAACGTCGATCTGGAAATCCCGCGCGATGCGCTCGTCGTGTTCACGGGACTTTCGGGTTCGGGCAAGTCCTCGC
>JAGRHX010001480.1 GCA_020444775.1 Gammaproteobacteria bacterium | reverse complement strand
CTGAACGTGACCGTGCGATTGAGCTCCGACAGGTCGAAGTCGTTCGTGCCGTTGCCGTCGATCTGACCATTGTTGACGCCGATCGAGCCCGGCCCGTTCACGACCGCGGCGAACCAGCTGCCATCAGGCACCGCAGGCATCAGTGCAGGGCCACCGCCGACACGAAAGTTGACGTTCTGCACGGCGAGCGCGCGGTTCTGTCCGCCGGTGGTCCAGCCGGTCAAGTCGCCGTTCTCGAAGCTGCCGTTCGCGAGCTGCGCGTGTACCGGCGCTGCGAAGAGCGCCACACATGCCATGACGCCTGCAGGCACGAGTTTCGGGATGGGATCGAATCTCATGGCGATATCACCAGATCCTGAGCAAAGACATAGCGGTCGACCAGTTCGATCGTACGCTCCTGCAACACCGCGGCGCCCTCGCCGACCAGCTGGAGTCGATAGCGGCCCGGTTTGAGCTCCGAAAACCTGAAGTAGCCGTAGGAGTCCGAACCCGACCGGGCGACCACTTCGCCGTCGCCATCCAGAACCACGACCTCGGCCTCGGCCAGCGCGCGGCCTTCAGCGTCGAGCACACGACCGGCGAATCCGAGGCGCCGCTCGAGTTTGATCTGCACCGGCGTCGAGCGCCCTGCAGCCACTTCGACTCCCAGCCGCTTGCGCGCGGGCGCCGTATCCAGCGGCAGGTTTTCTTCGTCCAGCTCAAGGCGGTGCGCACCCATGTCCAGTCCGGTGACGTGAAACCCACCGGTCGAATCAGTGTAGGCGCGCACCTCACCGTCGACACGGATCGGCACGCCCTCCAGCGGCTCGTCGATGCCGCCGGGCGGGGCCATGAGACGCCCGGAAATCGAACCGCGCTGAGAATAGTCGGCCTGGTAGCTGGCGCGGGTGAAGCCGCTGCCTGTGTTGACCAGATCTATACTCAGATTCATCCACAAGGTTGGGCCTGAGTTGCCAGAGAACTCGAGCGGATCGTCGACCGCTTGAGCGCTGAGGTAGAGACCAGACCCCAGCTGAGCACCCGCCTCGACCAGCCACCCGTAGCGTCCCTCGGACTCGAGCACACCGGCACCGTAGCGCACACGGCGTAAGCTGCCGGTCTCCCGATAGGCGAGCAGGGAGCGGCGCTCGAACCCGTGCTCCTCACGCACCCACCCTGCCACCATGCGCGTCTCGCGCGGCAGCGCGGCGTGGAACTCGACTTGGTCGCGGTCGTCGTCGCTGAATGCGTTGACGTAGTAGCGCGCGTGCGGCGCCCAGCGCACAAGGTAACCGTAGTCGCCCTCCTCGTCCGGGCGCACCGAGAATGACACCGTATCGTGCGGTTGCGCGGTCAGCGCGGGCTTCACGTAGTCGAAGTCTTCCTGCCCGTCTCCACGGCGCTCGCGCCGCCCGACCAGAGACACCGCCCAGCGCCGATCCTGCCAACCAGCCTCGGCGTAGTGCAGCTCGCGCTCGATCGCGAACGAGGACTCTCCGCGATAGCCGGCGTCTTCCCGCTGCGCGTAGCCGCGCCAGAACCAGTTGCGCCGCTGGCCGTCGGTCTGGATT
>JAGRHX010000127.1 GCA_020444775.1 Gammaproteobacteria bacterium | reverse complement strand
AGCGGTGGGCCAGTGACAGCGGTGGGCCAGTGACAGCGGTGGCTGCCTTGCTGCTGGGCGCGACCGGAGTCAACGTGCCACCGCGTCACGCCGTTGCTCGCGCTGCGCTTGCCAGGCCAGGAGCGGCGGCCACAGCCGCAGCGTGCCCAGCTCCCCAGTCTCGACCCAGCGTAGCTCGCCGATCTCGATGCCGTCACAGCGCAGTGTCGGCAGCGAGGCGCAGCGCAGCTCGAAGAACCATACATGGTCGCGGACGTGACTGTGATTCACGATCAGCATGCCGAGCTCGGTGAGGGCGGTCTCCGCCACCTCGATGCCGGTTTCCTCATGCAGCTCGCGGCGCGCCGCGAAACGGGGGGGCTCACCGCGCTCGATACCGCCACCAGGCAGCGCCCACCAGTCTATATAGGTGGGGCGAACCAATAGCAGTCGGTCCAGATGTCGGACCAGGACCCCGACGCCGCGCCTGTCCGGGCGACGCAGCCGGTTGTAGAACGCGAAGCTGCGCGCGGCCAGGCGTAGCACACCCCGTGCGACGGGTGCCGGCAGGAATCTAAGCGCGCGCATGGCGGATCTCCTGTTCGTCTGGATGGGCCCTTCGGTGCCGCCGTGCTGGTCGGACCGTGACCGGTGCGGCCGCAAATGAGGCGAGATCCGGGCTCGCGTCTGCCAGGGCTCGCGTCTGCCAGGGCTTGCGTCTGATTGATGCAGATCACCACGCATCGACCCGGACGTGCTGTGATGCTTCGCAGACAGTGGCGCAGGTTCGATACTGTGACCGATGGCGCCGCCGCCCGCTCGTCCGAGGCGCATGCGGCGCACCGGACTGCCCGAGGAGCATCTTGCTTGTCCTTACCTGCCTCAGCACCGCTCGACGCCTTCAGCCGCATGCTCGGTCGTCTCGTGGACGGGCCCTTGCCGTTGCTGTTGACGGTCCTGGCGCTGCTCGCTGGTGTTGCTTCCTTGCTGGTCACGCCACGCGAGGAGGAGCCACAGATAGTGGTACCGGCGGCCGACGTGATGATACGTGCTCCGGGACTCTCGGCGCTGGAGGTGGAGCGTCAGGTGAGCACCCCGCTGGCCAAGCTGTTGCGTCAGATCGACGGGGTAGAGCACGTGTATTCGGCGTCCCGGGCTGGAGAGGCGGTGGTCACCGTTCGTTTCCATGTTGGCGAGGACCGCGAGGACGCGCTGCTCAAGGTCTACGCCAAGGTCTATTCCAACACCGACCGCATTCCACCGGCGGTCGGTGACTGGGTGGTTCGACCACTCGAGATAGATGACGTGCCGGTGCTGGTCGCGGCGATGTGGAGCAGCGATGAGGCGGCGGTCGACGATCACGCCTTGCGGCGGATCGCCGAGGAGATGGAGCAACGTCTGCAGGCCCTGCCCGACACCAACCGGGTATATGTGACCGGCGGGCGGTCCCGTCGCATACGCGTCGAGCTGGATGCGCAGGAGCTGGCCGCGCGTGGCACCGCGCCGCTGGACGTGGCGCAGGCCTTGAAGCTGTCGAATCGGCGGGCCAGCGTCGGCATGCTGCTCGGCGCGGATCGTATCGAGGTGCTGGATGCAGGGCCCGTCTACGCTGACGTCGGCGAACTGCGAACAGCGGTGGTCAACGTGGTGGACGGTATCCCGGTCTATCTGGGAGACGTCGCGCGCATCGTGGACGGGCCCGCCGAACCACAGGCCTACACCTGGTTGATGCATGGTGCCGCCAGCGATGCGCCATTGCCGGGGCAAGCAAGCCCGGCTGTGTTCCTTGCCGTGGCCAAGCGCAAGGGAGCGAATGCGGTATGGGTGGCGGCGGCCGCGCGCGAAGAGCTGCAGCGGCTCGCAGCGGCGTTGTTCCCGCCGCAGGTGCACCTGCATTACATCCGTGATTACGGCCGTACTGCCAACGACAAGGTCTCGGACCTGGTGCTGAGCCTGGTCGCGGCGATCGTCACCGTGGTCCTGTTCATCGGCGTGTTCATGGGCTGGCGCGCGGCGCTGGTGGTAGCTCTGGCGGTGCCGGTCTGTTACGGGCTGACCCTGGGCCTGGACTATCTGGCTGGCTACACGATCAACCGGGTCACGCTGTTCGCGCTGATCCTGGCCTTGGGGCTGGTGGTGGACGACCCGATTACCGGGGTCGACAACATCGACCGTTGGCAACGCAACGGCGAGGGCCGACCGTTGCACCTGGTGCTGGCGGCCATGGCCGAGGTGCGCATGCCGCTCATCATGTCGACCGTGGCGATCGTGATCGTGTTCGCGCCGCTGTCCTTCATCACCGGCATGATGGGGCCCTACATGGCGCCGATGGC
>JAGRHX010001479.1 GCA_020444775.1 Gammaproteobacteria bacterium | reverse complement strand
CTGAACTGACGGCATCAGTCCACAGATGACCACCTGGGCGATAGGCGACATCCAGGGCTGTTTCGCCGAATTCGACGCACTACTCGCGCGGATCGATTTCGAGCCGAAACGAGACAAGCTCTGGCTGGCCGGCGACCTGGTCAACCGTGGGCCGGATTCCCTGCGAGTGCTGCGTTTCGTGCACACCATGCAAGAGCACGTGCAGATCGTGCTCGGCAACCATGACCTGCATCTGCTCGCGGCCTCGGTAGGGGCACGCAAATCCGGCAAGAGCGACACCCTGCAGGCCGTGCTCTCGGCGCCGGACCGTGACGAGCTGCTGGACTGGCTGCGTCGCCAACCGCTAGTGCATCATGACCTTGAGCTGGGCTGGACCGTGGTCCACGCCGGCATTCCCGTCGACTGGACCGTGCAGCAGGCGCTGGCCCGCGCCGCGGAGGTGGAATCACTGCTTCAGGGCGAGGACTGGCATGAGCTGATGTTCCACATGTATGGCGACAAGCCCGCGCGCTGGCGTGACCAGCTGAGCGGCTATGAGCGCGCTCGTTACATCATCAATGCCTTCACACGCATGCGTTACGTCGATGCCAGCGGCCGACTCGACTTCGCAGAGAAGAACCCGCCGGGTGAGCAAGCATCCGGGCTGCGCCCCTGGTACGAGCTGCGCGTGATGCGCGGTCATCACGAGCCCATCGTGTTCGGCCATTGGGCGACCTTGCAGGTACGCCACAGCATCGATCCAAGGCTGCCGGTGCGTCATGTCGACCATGGCTGTGTCTGGGGCGGCCGCCTCGTGGCCTACGCGCTCGAGACCGGCACCGAGTGCAGCGTGCCCGGCATTGCGCGCGAGCGCCGCGGCTGAGTCCGCTCGCTCAGTCGCGCGCCGGCTCGCAGCTCGAGGCGATCCTGCACAGTGTCTTGAACGTCACCGCATAGGGTGCCAGCGAGCCTGCGGCGTGCAGCTGGCGCTCAACCACCTGCCAGGCCTGCGGATCGAACTCGGGAAAGAATGTGTCGCCATCCACCTGCGTGTCCAGGCAGGTCAGGTAGATGCGCTGGCAGCGCGGCAGGGCCTGCGCATAGACGCTGGCACCGCCGATCACCATGATCTCGTCGCCTCGGGCGATGCGCAGCGCCGCATCCAGCGAGTCCACCCAATCACACGACGTGTCCGCAGCCGTCAGGGCGGACGAGATAGCGGACGAGGCGGCGAGCCCGGCCCCACGGCGGCTGACGACGATGTTCTGCCGCCCGGGCAACGGTCGGCCGATGGACTCAAAGGTCCGCCGACCCATCACGATGGGCTTACCGAAGGTCAAGCGCTTGAAATGACGTAAATCCTCAGGGATATGCCAGGGCAGCCCATTGTCCTTGCCGATCACCCGACCACGTGCCATCGCAACGATCAGACTGATGCGCCTGCTGTCGCCTGGTGCGGGCGCAGCGCTCACCGCAGGCTGCTCATACCGCGACCGGCGCGGGAATGTGCGGGTGCGCCTGATAGCCGCTCAGCTCGAAATCCTCGAAGC
>JAGRHX010001526.1 GCA_020444775.1 Gammaproteobacteria bacterium | reverse complement strand
TTCGATAAACTTAAAAATGATTTAGGTTGCTATAAACAGCAGATGTTCATGGATAGAGAAGTGATAGCCGATAGAGGATTTTGGACGGCTAAGAAAAGATATGCTTTGAGAGTTCTTGATAACGAGGGTGTAAGATATGACGAGCCGTCGTATAAAACTATGGGATTATCACTTGTACAATCAAGAACACCAGAATGGGTAAGAAGCAAACTTTTAGATGGGATTAAAATAATATTACAATCTGATGATGAAAATCGAGTGGCAGAATATATAGATTGTGTTAAAAAAGAATTTATTTCATTACCGTTAGAAGAAACCGCTTTCAATGTAAAAGTTGGTGACATTGCTAAATATTCAACGAAAGAAAAACCTTATTACAAAGGTGGAACACAAGCACAATTAAAGGCAGTTATCTTACACAACAAAATGGTAGAAAAATATCCAGATATACCAAAATTAAATACTGGAGAATCGGTTAAATGGTTATGGTTACAACCGAATCCAACTGGTGAAGAAGTTATAGCATTTGATACTTTTTTACCGAAAGAGTTTGACTTAGAGAACTATGTGTGTTACAATACGCAATTTGAAAAGACCTTTCAAACACCTTTGATGGATATTTGTAAGGCAATTAATATAAAATATGAAAATGTATTCGAGTTAGACGGATTCTTTTCTTAAATTACTCAACAATAACAATAATAAAGAGGTAAGTAAAATGGCAAGTTTTTTGCAACATGCAGCAAAGTCTGTACTCAAAACGGGAACGGTTGCTGATGAAGGATGTGTCGGTGATATAGCGGGATGGATTGATACAGGTTCATATACTCTAAACGCATTAGTGTCTGCATCACTATATAAAGGGTTTCCAAGTAATAAAATCACAGGTCTATCAGGTAAATCTGGAGTAGGCAAAACCTATTTTGCAATTCAATCAGCAAAATCATTCTTAGACGCACATCAAGACAATTCTGTGGTATATTTCGATTCAGAAGCAGCAATCACAACGGAAATGCTATCCGAGCGTGGCGTTGATACTAGCAGAATATCAGTTGTTGGGGTTGCTACAATTGAAGACTTTAGAACTAAAGCCGTTCAAACTATTAAAGAATACGCAAATTTTATGTCGGATTTATCTGAGCCGAGACTTCTTATAGTATTAGATTCGATGGGTCAACTATCATCTAACAAAGAAACTGAAGATATTGAGTCAGGTTCCGATAAACGAGATATGACAAAATCACAATTATTAAAGGGTGCATTTAGAGCATTGACATTATTATCTGGCGAAAAGAATGTACCTATTCTATTGACTAACCATGTATATGACTCCATCGGTGGTATGTTTCCAACCACCAATCAAGCTGGTGGCACAGGAATGGTTTATGCTGCATCTACTATTCTTGTTCTAGGCAAATCAAAAGAAAAGGATGGAACGGATGTAGTAGGTGCGATTATTCGCGCTAAAACCGAAAAGTCGAGATTATCTAAAGAACAACAAGTCGTTAAGACGTTGCTAAATTTTAAAACTGGTCTTGATAAATGGTATGGTATGATTGAATTTGCGGAAGCGTCTGGCGCATTTAAAAAAGTAGGTACTAGATATGAAATCGGAGATAAGAAAGTTTTTGGAAAACATATCATGAATGACCCCGAAACATATTTCACACCAGATGTTATGGAAAAGATTGAGGCTTGGGTCAATAAAGAATTTTCTTATGGTTCTAGTCAAAATACATTAGAACTTGTTGATGAGGTTGTGGAAGATGAGTGATATTAAAATTGATAGTCCTTCTATTGATGAGTTAAATTCTATAGAAATGAAATACAATATGAGCAAGGTTGGAGAACATCTAACCTTGTCTTTTGAATCGCCAACTTTAGAAAAGTGGGTGACGGTAATATTACACGATATTCAGATGGTCGATAAAGAATTGAAAATAGAATCCGACTTTGCCGAAGGAACACTCCATACAATACCAAAGGCTTTGTTAGACGATGTGTACATTGAAATATCAAATTGTGTATTAAAAAGTTTTGTTGAAGCATTAGAAATTTTTGAGGAACAAAATGATTGAAAAAGACATTGAAGGAATCATTCTTTCAAGTCTCATTCATGATGAAGTATATTATGCTAATGTAATTCCTTATTTAAAATCTGAATATTTCGAGGAATTACCAGAAAGATATATATTCACGGCTATCAAAAATTTTGGTGAGAAATACAAAAAACCACCAACGATTGAAAGTTTGTTTCTTGATTTAGAAGATACAGATAATATTCAAGAATCTACTTGGTCTGATATTCAGGAGTTACTAGAAATATATAAAACTCCATCGGATGTTGATTCTAAGTGGAGAATGGATGAAAGTGAATCATGGTGTAAAAATCGTGCATTCTTTATTGCTTTTAATAAAGGGGTTGAAATACTTGATTCTAATGACGAAAAATCAAAAGGTGAAATACCAAACTTATTGAGCCAAGCATTAGCCGTATCTTTTGATAATCATATCGGTATTGAGTATGGAAGGAATCCAGAAGAGCAATGGGATTACTACAATCACCCTGATTCGACTCTACCATTTGATTTAGATATATTCAACAAAGTTACAAAAGGTGGTTTGAGACGTAAGACCTTGTTTATGCTAATGTCTAGCAAAACAGGCGGTTTCAAATCAGGTACAATGTGTCACATGGCAGCATCATATCAATCGGCAGGTTACAATGCACTTTATATAACATGCGAATTGGCTGAAAATGAGGTCATAAAAAGGATTGATGCAAATTTATGTGACATACCTTTGGATGATTTACACAAACTACCTAAAGCAACTTATGTGAATCGTGTTAAAACGATTAAAAAAGGAACCACAGGTCGTTGTATTGTTAAAGAGTATGCTACAGGAACGGCTCATTCTGGTCATTTTAGGTATTTGTTGAAAGAACTTGAAAGTAAAAACAATTTCAAACCCGATGTTGTGTTTATTGATTATTTGAATATTTGTGCAAGTTCAAGACAAGGTGTTGCAGGTAATAATTCATATACTATCATTAAATCAATAGCCGAAGAGATAAGAGCATTGAGTTTTGAGTTTGATTGTGCTATAGTATCCGCTACGCAATCTGGAAGACAGGGTGTAAAGGCAGGTAAGAATATTGATGTTGATGATATATCGGAATCTTATGGACTTGCAGCAACCGCTGATGTTATATTTGCTATTATTGATGATGAAGAATTGTCAAATGAGAATAAATTATTGTATAAGCAAATAAAAAATAGATATGGTGATATTAATAACATGGGTGTGTTTGGAATTGGTGTTGAAAAGGCTAAAATGAGACTACATGATATTGAAACATTGAATAATAATGAGCATTTTGTTGATGAAGATAAGCCTGCTGAAATGGAATGGCGTAAAAAAACAAAGATTAAAAATATAGATGATTGGGTGATGTAAATATGAGTGAACACGAAATACATATTGGTGATAATATCATTGTTGGTAGAAGGGTTAATAATGAGAAAATAGATATTGTATTAACAATAGACGATTTAACTGCTCAATATTTTGACAATACAATTAGAGTAGAATCATTAAAAAATGAAGTTGTTGTATTAATTACTGTTCCTAAGACTGAAAATTGGTCAGAAACTAGAATATTTCAATTGATGCGAGATGTGATTAGAAGTAGTAATTATTTAAGGTGATGAAATGAGTGAACTAAAGTTAAATTATCCGATTAGAGGGTATGCTAAAGGCAATTATATATGCAAATGTAATAATTGCAAAACCGAGTTCATGGGTGATAAACGTGCTACTGAATGTGAGTCATGTGCTATAAATTTGATGAATGAAGATTATAGGAAGATTAAAGGAGAATTGGCGATATTAAAAAGTGCAAATCGTATGATTATTGATGGCTTTAGAACATTAGAGAAACATATATGAGTTGGTCGGTTGGGTATGATGAAAATTGGAAAAGGGATATAGGCTATGATGTCCCATGTGAATGTGACCATCCTGAATGCAATCTTGAAATCCATCGAGGATTGGCTTATGTTTGTGGAAGCGAACCGTATGGTGGCGAATATGGTTGTGGGTTGTATTTTTGTTATTCTCATTTGTATTCATTAGGAATCGGAAAAGGAACCTATCAATTGTGTGATAGGTGTTTAGAAAACAATTTAAATTATGATTGTGAGAGTGAAACGTACCCACCAAAACCAGATTTAAAAGAATGGGTTGAATG
>JAGRHX010001478.1 GCA_020444775.1 Gammaproteobacteria bacterium | reverse complement strand
AACAGCCCCCGCACTACCGCCAACACCCACCCCCGTGGCACCCTCAAGGCACGCAGACCCGCTTCATGCGCGCTGACCGGCGGTCTGTCCCGCAGAATTCGGTTTATGTAAACATTTTGAATAGTTAGCACACAACGTCCATGCGGGCTATGAGCGTTGTCAGCGTTCGCCGTGATGGGAAGTTCACACCGACTCGTCCGCAGGTCTTGACGGTCTCAGAGGAGTCGGTGAACCTCAGACGCGGCAGCCTGGGGCAGACGACGTGGCAAAGACTTCGAAGCAAGACGCGACTGACTCGGCCGTTGGCTACTACTACCAGGGATTGTATGCAATTCTGCTCCTGTTTGCGCAGCAGGACGACGGATGCGTCTCTGTCGAAACCAGCGACGATATCCAACAGGACGGTCCAGGAGGTCGTCGGCTGACCCAGCTCAAGCATTCCCTGGGGAGACCAGCGCCGCTGAGCGAGAAGAACGATGGCTTTTGGAAGACCATCGCGTTCTGGATTCCGCACCTGTCTTCGCCACATGTGACATTTGCGTTCGTCACATGCGCACAAATTGCTGAAGGGTCCGCTCTCTGCGGCCTTACCGACGAAGGAGGCGCGACGCTCCCGGAGGTGATGGCTGCTCTCGACGCGGAGGCGCGACGTGTGATGGAGGCTGTTGCGGCAACGAAGGAACACCCGGAGCCAGACAAGCCACGGCCGTTTGCCCAGCGCGGTCCTGGCTGCGAGGCCTACCTGGCTCTCAGCCTCCAAGAGCGTGAGGCTCTTGTTTCGCGGTTGCGTATCTATGCTGCGGCGCCCTCTGTCAGAGCCATCGAGTCAGTGGTGGCCGACCACCTCACAACGTACCCGAGGTCGATTCGAGCGGCGCTCGCGCAACGGATACTTGAGTGGTGGGACTATCGCGTTGTCCGCTCGCTCGTCGGCACGGCTCATCGCGAAATCCACAAAGACGAGCTTCTCGACAAACTCAACGAGTTCGCCGTTTCACTCTCCGATGACCGCCTGTCCGATGACTACAGTTCCGAGTCGCCACCGTCCATCGATGCCGAGCTTGGGACGACGATGGAGAAGCAAATTGTGCTCGTCAACGGAGGTCGGAGTCGCGTCCTACGGGCCGCGATGGCTCGCTGGCAAGCACGCTCGCAACGCGATCGATGGCTATCGGAGCGCGTCGGTCTCGCCGATCTCCTGGGCCGTTTTGATGATGCCATTATCAAGACATGGCGTGACCGTCATGGGCCGATGTGCGACGACTGCCGTGAGGAAAGTGAGGAGCACAAGCGGCTCCGTGGACGAGAGCTTCTCGATTGGTCTCACACCGATGCGCATCGCGAAGTCGTGCCGATTCGGGAGAAGTGGAGTCAGCCGTTCTTGGTGCAAGGCTCCTTTCAAGAGCTGGCCGAGAACGCCCAGGTCGGCTGGCATCCTGACTTTCGAGACCTCCTGGCGGCACCAAGTAGGGAGGACGCGTGAGCATTCATACCGTCGACGCACTGGCGCACTCGAACCCGGCGCTGAGCGCCCTCGTTATCTACTCGTTTGTCAGCGGCTTTCAGAAGGAGAATGAAACCGGCCCGCATTTCGCCCTCGCGTTCCTTCCGGTCCCGGTTGCTCTCTCGCGGCCGCTTGCGGCCACATTCGAAGGTACCCAAGGCCGCACCGGCCTCCATCTTTGGCTTGAGCGGAGGCCTT
>JAGRHX010000126.1 GCA_020444775.1 Gammaproteobacteria bacterium | reverse complement strand
CGCTCTCGGGTTTGGGGAGGGTGGTCGGGGTGGCGTGCCGGGGAGGTGGGGGACGGGCAGGACTCTCGGGGGTGGGGTGAGAGTTGAGGTGGTGGTTAACGGGAGGGTTGGGGTCGGGGTGAGTCTGCGCACAACAAACTCGGCCCACCCGCTTATCATGCTCGATATGCCTTCTAGAGGTGGCGGTGCTGGAAAGGCTGGCGATCAGTACGAGTACCTATGGGTAGTCGAAGCTGCGCTCCGCGTGATCGGAGGTCGCGCCGAATACGTCATCTACGAATCGCTCGATCCCGATGAATCGCTTGGCGTGGAGTTCAACGTCCAGACAGCAGCCGGGGATGTGGAGTACTGGTCGGTTAAGCGGCAGACCACAGCGGCTGCGGGCTGGACGCTCGCGACACTGACCAAGGCCGGCAAGTCGGGCCGATCGATCCTCACTGATCTGGTGACCCATGTTGAGCGTGACCCTCGCAATGTCGCCGTCTTTGCATCGATGCTAGGGGCGGCCCGGCTCGAAGAGATGCGATCGGTTGCCACGACGGCCGTCACGATGCAGCAACGGCTCAACGAGTCGATGGAACTTCAGAGCGACCACGACAAGTATCTCCTGCCCCTGTTCGATGGGGACAAGGAGCGAGCCCGGCAGTTCCTGATGCGCCTCCAGATCCGCACGGCAGACGAGACGTCGCTGCGGACCCAGCTTGAGTCCATGATCGCGCTCCTGTTCTATCCAGAGAAGGGGGGTTCGGTCCATGCGGAGGCGGTCCGCAGGCTGCTGGCCGAGTACCTGCTCGACCACATGCATCAAACGGTCGATCGGAAGATGCTCCTCGATCAACTGGCGACCCATGGGATTCGCCGGAAGGACTGGAAGGTTGATGCCACAATCCGGGAGAAGGTCGACGCGCTGTGCGATGCATACACACGCCCCCTCCGCGCCCAACTGATTGGCGGCGCGCTCCAGACGCTGCCCGGCGCCCACAAGTTGCTCGGCCCTGATGGCCTCCCTATTGCCCGGCGTACGTTGATCTCGGGCGGCGCCGGCGGCGGAAAGAGCAGCGAGTCCGCCCACGTGATCGAGCGCCTGCGAGCGGCGGGCGTCTCTGCACTTCCGGTACGAATGGATTCGATTGAGGAAGGCATTCTCACGCCGCAAGGGCTCGGCGAGGCACTCTCCCTACCCGCGTCGCCGGTGGCCGTGCTGTCCGGACTCGCCGATGGTGGTGAGTGCGTGCTCGTCATCGACCAACTCGACGCAGTGAGCCTCGCATCCGGGCGACGCACGGATGTGTGGGAACTCTTTGAACAGATTCTGTCCGAAGCCGACGGCTACCCGAATCTACGACTGATTGTGGCGTGCCGGGCGTTCGATCTTGAGCACGACCATCGGATGCGCTCCCTCTCGGCGAAGACATCGGCGTTTGAGGTCGTCACGATCGATCCTTTCGACTCGACAGTGGTTGACGAGATCTTAGGCGACAGAAAGACCCACCCGAAGTTGAAGCCTTTGCTGAACGTTCCGCTTCACCTTGCCATGTTCCTGTCGTTAGGGCGCGGCGAGAGCGAGGACCTCGAAACCCGGGACCAACTCTTCGATGCATTCTGGACGAGAAAGCAACAACTCTGCACGCAGCGGTTGGGCAGAAGGTGCGACTTCGCCGCTGTGGTGGGTTGGCTCGCCGATTGGCTGAGCGACCATCAGGAACTGTCCGCACCCGCGAACATGCTCCCCGATGAGCTTCGCGCGGACGCAGATGCCCTGACGTCCGAGCAGGTCATCATGTTGACGGATGGCCGGTACCGGTTCTTCCACGAGTCATTCTTCGACTATGCCTTTGCAAGGCGATTTGCGCAGGAAGGCAGATGTCTTGTCGACCTGCTGGTGGGCGGCGAGCAACATCTGTTTCGGCGGGCTCAAGTTCGCCAGGTGCTCTCCTTCTTGCGGTCGAACGATCCGCGGCGATACGAGAAGGAGCTTCAATCGGTCCTTGCCGACAATCGGGTTCGATTTCACATCAAGAAGGTCATCTTGCAATACTTGTCGACCGTCGCAGATCCAACACTGAGGGAATGGGTGGTGCTCAGCGAGATTGAGGCCGGGGAGCGAGACTGGTTGACTCACATCAATCGGGTCATTTCGAGCCACGTCGGCTGGTTCGATACGCTCGATAGGGCCGGCTTTCTGGAATCAGGGCTGGCGAGTAGTGAGGAACAACTTGAACAACGGGTCGTCTGGCTGTGCACCATGCCAGGGATACTCCAGCATCGATCTGCCCGGGTCGCAGCGCTGCTGCGCGAGCACCGGCGTAGTGATGACACTTGGCGACGGTACTTGCAGTTCGTGTGCCAGACCGGAGAAGTGTTCCATAGCCGCGAGATGTTTGACCTGTTTCTGTCGCTGATCCGCGACGGTAATCTGGACGGGGTCCGCCCTTGGTGGAACACCCTGTACTCGGCTAGCGACAAGGCACCAGACATGGCAGCAGAAGCCATCGCTGCCTGGCTCGACCGGAAGCTGATGTTGTGGGACCAGACCCATTCGAAACCAAGGACGGATGACCAGCAGCCGGAGCGCAGAGCCGCGGACGACGGAGGTGATGCCGCAGGGGGTGAACCGGCCTCGCATCATCTGTGGGAGCATCTCGACGGATATGATGACGACGGCGGAGTCATTGCAAGAGCCGCCGACGTGCCCTTGGCGTTTGCGGAGCAACTACTTGCTCCCGTTGCAGAGTGCGTGGCGCGATACGCGAGACCCAATCGCGACCGTCTCGACATCGATCCTCTCTGGTCGTTTCGTTGATATGGTGACGACACGCACCAAGTCCACGCGGCGCTCTTCAAGTCATTGGCGCGTGCGCTCGAGTCGTTGTCGCGCTCCGCCCCGAACGATCTAGATCGAGTGCTCAGCCCTTACTTGGAGCGCCCCCACGAGGCCATCGCTTACCTCGTCCTGCGCGCGTGGACGGCTGCGCCGGGCACATACGCAGAGCGCTTGGCTCAGTATCTCATCGACGATCCGAGGCGGCTGAAAGTCGGATATTCGTCTTGGGGAGGCGGGAATGTTGGTGCTGGGATGGCCTCTGGCTTCCGATCCATCGAGGCGGTTCGAGTGGCGTCACGAGAGTGTTCAACGCAAGCGTTCAACGATCTGGAAGCCACAATTGTAGGTATCCGGGACGAATTGGAGTCAAAGACACCGCGTTGGCGAGGGTTGCGGCAACTTCAATTGTTGGTCGCAATGGACCAGGACCGGTTAGGACCGACCGGTCGTTCCAAGCTGGCAGAGTTACGCGCCAAGTTTCCGGGCGTCACGCATGAGCCACCACAGGCGCCAGAAGTGAAGTGCGTCGGTTCGCCGATTCCAGCCGACGCTCAGGAGAAGATGACAGACGACCAGTGGCTCTCAGCGATGGCCAGGTATGCAGGCACCGACCGCCGCGCGGCTCGGGACTTTGAGGAAGGCGGAGAGGAAGAATTGGCAAGAGCACTGCAGTCGAATGCGCAGACGAACCCGAAGCGTTTCAGCGATCTCACCGCGAGAATGTCAACGGAACTGCCCGCCGTCTATTTCGATGCAGTGTTGCGCGGCCTTTCGGCAACGCCACCGCCAATCGACGGAAGTGTTGCCAGCATGTCGCTGTCGGATGC
>JAGRHX010001477.1 GCA_020444775.1 Gammaproteobacteria bacterium | reverse complement strand
GCCGCGCACATGTTCATCTTCTACTTTGCGATCCTGTCGGCCATCACGCCGCCGGTCGCCATCACCCTGTACGCGGCCAACAGTCTGTCCGGCGCAGGCATCTGGGACTCCGGCATCGCCGCCATGAAGCTGGCGGCCACCGGCTACATCATTCCGTTCATGTTCGTCTACGGACCCGCGATCCTGCTGATCGGCAGCTGGGACCGGGTCGCCATGGCGGTGGTCTCGGCGTGTCTGGGTATCGTCTGTCTGGCCTCCTCGCTACACGGCTACCTGCTGCGCAACTCGTACTTCTGGGAACGCATATTGCTGTTCGCGGCGGCGCTGGTGTTGATCAAGCCGGGCGTGGGCACCGACGCCATCGGCCTCGCCCTGTTCGTGCTGGTGCTGCTCTCACAGCGACTGGGCCGTGGCGTGCCGGAGACGGCTCGCGAAGTGGCCTGATGCCTGACCGGACGCCGCGTCGGCCCTGACGCGGCGTCCCTGGCGCTGGGCAACAACGCCGATGGACCAGCATCTGGTCGAGCTCAGCCTCCCCGGCTGGAGGTCGCGAGCAGCCCGCCGACCGCGATGAAGGTGCCGCCGGTGATCCGGTTGAACCAACGGCCGTGACGTGCCAGCCATGGGGCAAGACGCTGCGCCATACCGGCCAGCACGATCTCGTAGATCAGCTCGACAACGGCGAAGGTGCCGCCGAACACCAGCAGGTTCTGCCAGAACGGGACCCCCGGCTGCATGAACTGCGGCAGGAAGGCGGTGAAGAAGATCAGCCCCTTGGGGTTGGATGCCGCGACCAGATAGCCGTCCGCGAACAGCACCAGTGGACCACGCGCGCGGGTGCTATGCAGGTTCAGGCTGGTGCCGGGGATCGCATCGCGCGCCCGCCACAGACGGACTCCCAGGTAGACCAGATACAGGGCACCGATCCATTTGGCGACTCCGAACAGGGTCTCCGAGGCCTGGAGAAGCGCGCCGAGCCCCGCCAGCGAGGCAGCAATCAGGCTGATGAAGCCGAGCATGCCGCCGAACACCGTGGCAAGCGTGGCACGCAGGCCAAAGCGCAGGCCGTGGGTCAACACCAGCAAGCTGTTCGGGCCGGGCGTCAAGGCCAGACCGATGGCCGCGAACAGATAGACTATCCAGAGCTCGATGCTCATGCTGAACTCCTGTAGAACCTCGGCGCGCAGGCAAGCCGCACAGTGGTTCCTGAAAGACAGGGCTGGATGCGGCCGGGGTCTCCCCAAGCGGAGAACGGTGCATCATTCGGCGCGCGGACTGTATGCCGTGCGTCGCGCACAGTCCATCGAGCCCGCGCTGGTCCGCGACCCGACCCGGACCAACGCCAACTCATCTTCTGAGCGGAGTGCAGTAGACGATGTCCGCCACGATCACAACGAACCGGCAAGAACAACCCGACAATCCGGCACACGCCGCGCGCCTGGCCATCCGCGCCGGTCGCCACCGAGGTCACACCGCGGGCCTGGCACCGGGCTATGTGCAGGCCAACCTCGCCATCCTGCCGGCCGAGTATGCCGCCGAGTTCCAGAGCTTCTGTCTGCTCAATCCCAAGCCGTGTCCGTTGCTGGCCATCGGCGAGCCGGGCAGCCCGTATCTGCCGACCCTGGGCCGCGACCTGGATCTGCGCACCGACCTGCCGGGCTACCG
>JAGRHX010000125.1 GCA_020444775.1 Gammaproteobacteria bacterium | reverse complement strand
GAGCAGGAAGGCACCTATCCACTGCCCGAGGCGCAGGTCGACCGCTTCATGATGAAGGTCGTGCTGGACTATCCGTCGCGGGACGAGGAACGTCGCATCCTCGATCGCATGGCCGGCGGCCGTCCGTTGCCGGGACTGCGCCAGGTCGCGACACCGGCCGACATCGCCAATGCTCGACAACAGGTCGATCAGGTCTTCGCCGACGACAAGGTACGTGACTACGTGGTCGACATCGTCCGCGCCACCCGCCCGGCACGCGCCACGGCCGGGCGAGGTGGTGCTGAGCCGGCCAACGCGGACGCCGCCGCGCGCTCGGTCGAGGGACTCATCGAGCACGGCGCCAGCTCACGGGCCGCCATCTGGCTGATGCAGGCCGCCAAGGCACATGCCTTCCTGCACGAACGCAACTACGTGACGCCACACGATGCCAAGACGCTGGCACCGGACGTGCTCCGCCATCGCATCATGCTCAGCTACGAAGCCGAGGCCGAAGGACGCGATGTCGACGATGTGATCCGCACCATCCTCGACCACGTGCTGGTGCCCTGAGAGAACAGCCACCCCATGGTCATCGACGCCACCTGCTGACCGATTCAGCAACGTCATCACGCCGGTTCACGTTTCGCAAGGTCCATGCTCGCCGCCGAGATCATCCGCAGAGTCCGAGAAATCCAGGTCCGCACCGGTCGCCAGGTCGCCGACGTGCTGGCCGGCGAATACGTCTCGGTGTTCCGCGGCTCCGGGATAGAGTTCGAGGAGGTCCGACCGTACATACCGGGCGACGACGTGCGCACGATCGACTGGAACGTGACCGCGCGGGCCGGCGAACCCTACGTCAAGCGCTATGTCGAGGAACGCCAGCTCACCTTGATGATCATGGCCGATATCTCGGCCTCCCAAGGTTTCGGCTCGCTGACACGTAGCAAGCGTGAGGCGGCTGCCGAGCTGTGCGCGCTGCTCGCCTTCTCGGCCACCTACAACGATGACAAGGTCGGCCTGCTGCTGTTCCACGGCGAGGTCGAGCAGTACATTCCGCCGCGCAAGGGCTACCGGCACGCGTTGCGCGTGGTTCGCGAGGTGCTCGCCCACGGCGAGGCCATCGAAACCGCTGGCGACGCCGCCTCGACACGATCTCCACCACGCCCCCCGCGCCCACGGCCGGCCAGCGAGCAAGACGCGGGGCGGACCACGCAGGACGGCCCGGCTGGCCGCCTGTTGGCACGCTTCCGGGCGCGGCATCGGCGCCGGCTTCGCGCGGCCCGCGAATCGACCAGCATCAGCCGGGCCCTCGAGTTCTTCCTGTCGGTCAGCAAACGTCGCACGGTGTGCTTTGTCGTCAGCGATTTCCTGGACGACGATTTCGAGAATGCGCTGTCCGCGGCGAATCGGCGTCATGACGTGATTGCGGTCCTGGTCAGCGATCCTCGCGAGCTCAGCGTGCCCGACGTCGGCATGATTGCGCTGCAGGACGCCGAGACCGGTGTCGCGAGGCTCTACGACACCAGCTCCAAGGCCTTTCGCGAACAGCTCGAGCAGAACGCGAGCGCGCGTATCGAGCAGCTAGAGCGTCGTCTGCGTCGACGCGGCATGGATTTCATCCACGTCGATGCCTCGCGCTCCATCGTCGAGCCGTTGATCCGCTTCTTCAAGATGCGCGAACGGAGGCAGCGTCGGTGAACGGTCGCGGCACGACGGCGCCAGCGGCACGCGGGTGGTGCCACCCGCGCATGCTGTCGCGCACCCTCGTGCTCGGCACACTACTGGTCAGCCTGCTGGCCGCGCCCGTTGCGGCACAGCCGAGCAGCGGAGCGTCGGACGGCAACACCCGGACGGGCATGGCCCCAGTTGGGTCCCCAGTTGAGTCCCCAGGGCAGTCCCCAGTGGAGTCCCCAGTGGATTCCCTGTCGGAAGCCAGATCGGACTCTCGAGCCCAGGCCGGGAAGGAGGTCGAGGCGGATGCCAGCGCAGACGCCGAACCCGGGTCCGAAAGCGGTGCGGTGACCCGCCGCGCTCAGCTCGGCCCGGTGGTCGCGACACTACGGCTGCAGCCGGCCGAGCCACGCATCGGCGATGCCCTGTCGCTACAGATCACGGTCGTGGCACCAGCCGAGGTCGAGGTCCTGATGCCGGAGTTCGGCCAGTCCCTGGATCGATTCGCGATCCTCGACTTCGCGCCCTCCCAACGAGTCGACAGCCAGGGCCGGATCGTCCGGCAACAGATATACAGGCTGCAGACGCTACGCTCGGGCGCGCACGCCATTCCACCGATCATCATCGAGTTTGTCGACCGTCGGCCGGGACAGCGCGAGGCACCCGAGGGCGAAGATGCCTACGAGCTGCTCACCGAGCGCCTGGATTTCGAGGTGCGCTCGGTCAAGCCCGCCGACGCCGGTGACGGGCTCGAGCCCGCGCTCGGGCCGCTGCCGCCCCTCGAGGCGCCGAGCGTCGCGGCCGCGACGCGCTGGCTATGGGCGTTGCCGGTGCTGGGCGTGGCGCTCCTCGTCGGCCTGCTGGTGCTGCGCGCGTGGCGCGCGCGCGGCCGACGGCGCAGCCCCTATCAGATTGCCAGCGCCCGGCTGGCGGCGCTCAAAGCCCGTCCGTTGCCGGACTCGGCCGCCGAGATGGACCGATTCTTCGTCGAGCTGTCGGATCTGGTGCGCCGCTACCTGGAGGGCCGCTTCCATCTGCACGCGCCGGAGCTGACCTCGGAGGAATTCATCGACGTGGCGTCCGGCTCGCCGGATCTCAGTGACACCCACAAGCACTTCCTGAACGAATTCCTGCAGATCGCCGATCGGGTCAAATTCGCCCGCCATCTGCCGGCCGGCCAGCAGGTCGCCTCGCTGTTGAGCTCGGTGGACAACTTCGTCGAACAGACCCGCGACGAGCAGGTGCAGCATGCTTGAAGGCCTGACCCTGCCGACCGCGCTGAGCCTGCCATGGGCCGGCTTCGAATTCCGTAATCCCGGCCTGCTGCTGCTGACACTGCTGGTGCCGGTGGTCTATCTACTGGCACGCGCGCCAGCGGCGTCCGTCGAGTACTCCAGCCTGCGCATCGTCGACCTCGGACCGGCCTCGTTGCGTCGCCGGCTCGCCTGGCTGCCCGCGGCGATGACCGCGCTCGCGGCGGCGAGTCTGGTGGTGGCGCTGGCCGGCCCCCGCAGCGGCGACGCGACCACATTGGTCAAGCGCGAAGGCATCGCCATCATGCTGGTGGTGGATCGCTCCGGATCCATGAACGCACGCGACTTCGTGCAAGACGACTACAGCGTCTCTCGTCTTGACGCCGTCAAGGAGGTCATCAAGGACTTCGTGCTGGGGGGCAGGGCCGGCAACGGCCGTCCCAACGATCTCATCGGTATCGTCGCCTTCGGCACCTACGCCGACAGCATCTGTCCGCTGACCCTGGATCACGGCAGCGCCATGAGCATCCTTGGCGATCTGGAGGTGGCGACCGAGGAATCCGAGGCCGCCACCGCCATCGGTGAGGGACTGGCGCTGGCCGTCGAACGTCTGCGTGAGCATCCGGCCCGTTCCAAGGTCGTGGTGCTGCTCACCGATGGGGTCAACAATGCCGGTGACGTGGAGCCGCTACAGGCCGCGGAGCTGGCCACCGCGCATCACATCAAGGTCTACACCGTCGGCGCCGGCAGCAGCGGTATCGCACCGATGCCGGCCCGCCTGAGCGACGGCCGCACCGTGCTCACGCGCCAGCGCGTGGAGATCGACGAGAAGACCTTGCAGCAGATCGCCGAACGCACAGGAGGGCGGTACTTCAACGCTCGCGACATCGATGGCCTGGCCCGCACCTACGCGGCCATCGACACCCTGGAACGCAGCGAGATAAGCGAGCTGCGGTACCTGCAGTACACCGAGCACTATCCGCTCTTCACGCTCCTGGCCATGGCTCTGTTGGGCGCATCCGCGCTGCTTTCGGCCAGCTGGCTCAGACGCCTGCCCTGAGCGGGTCTGCAAGGTGAGCTTCCATGAGTGTGTTTCCATGAGCGCTATCCCCATGAGCGTATTGCCATGAGCGTATTGCCATGAGCGACTTCGTGTTCGCCGAGCCGGGCTGGGCCCGTCTGCTGTGGCTGGTCGCGGGCTTCGCGGTGTTGTTGTTCTGGCTGGAGCGACGCGGCGCAACCGCGCTGGGTCGGTTCATCGCCGCGGATCTGCAACCACGACTGCTGCGGCGGCCCGGACGTTGGCGCCGCGCGCTGCGTCTGGGCGCGCTGGTCCTGGTCGGCGTGGCCTGCAGCATCGCCCTGATGCGACCACAGTGGGGACTACGTGCCATCTCCAGCCCGGTGAGCAGCGCCGAGATCATGATCTGCCTGGACGTGTCGCGCTCCATGCTCGCCGACGACGTCGCCCCCAATCGTCTGCAACGTGCCAAGGCGGAGCTGCGCGACCTGCTCGGACTGCTGGACGGCGACCGGGTCGGGCTCATTGCCTTCGCCGGGCGTGCCAGCATTCTCTCGCCGTTGACTCCGGACTTCGGTTTCCTACGCCTGGCGCTGGACGGTGCGAGCGCGAACAGCGTGCGGCGCGGCGGCACGCGTTTGGAAGAGCCGATTCGCAAGGCCATCGAGGCCTTTGGCGCGAGCGGCGATGCCGCCCGGTCGATCCTGCTGATCACCGATGGCGAGGATCACGATTCCATACCGCTTGATGCGGCGCGCGCCGCCGCCGAACGTGGCATCCGCATCCTCGCCATCGGCTTTGGCTCCGAGACCGGCAGCGAGATCCGGGTCACCGATCCCGACACCGGAGCCAGGGTGCCGCTGCGCGACGGCCGAGGCGCCCCGGTCGTGAGCCGACTGGACGGCGAGCTGTTGCGCGAGATGGCGTTGATCACCGACGGTGCTTACATACCCGCCGGCACCGGTGTGCTCGATCTGGAGTCAATCTACAGAGCACACATCGCGCCGCTGACCCGCGCGGCCGGCGAACGCACCACGCAGACCACCCGTAGCGCCCGCCACGAGGCCTTCCAGGTGCCCTTGCTGCTGGCACTGCTGGCGCTGCTGGTGGCGCTGCTCAGCCCCTTGCGGGCACGTCGCGAGACCAGTCGCGCACAGCCGCGGCGGCGCGCCGCCGCGGCCGCTGACAACGACTCGCCGGGCCCCCAGAACCGTGCCCGTTCGACCACCCGGTTGCTGACCCTCGCGCTGGTGGCGATGCTGACGGTGGGTCTCACAGCGCAGCGTCCAGGCCATGCCGCGCAGACCTCACCGGCAGTCGCGGCAAACGGCAATCCGGCCGAGCGCCACGATGACGCGACCGCCGCCGCCACGTCGACGCCGCAGGCATCGACCCGGGACGTTCCCACACCCGGCGGCGCTGACGCCGCGCCGGACAACGCGGATGCCCCCCACGATGCGCTTCCCCAGGACCCGCGTGAGGCCTACAACCTCGGCCAGCGCTTGCTCGCCGAAGGTGAGCTGAGCCGCGCGATACAGGTGCTGGGCGAGGTACGTGAGCGCTCCGGGACCGACGAGGCCGTCCGGTTCAGGGCCACCTACAACCTCGGCTGGGCCGCGGCCCGCCACGCCGAGATGCTGGTCGAGCAAGCACCCGAGCAGGCACTGGAGCAGCTGCAGAGCGCGCAGGAATGGTTCAGACGCGCCATCGAGCTGCGGCCCGAGAACGAGGCGGCGCGTATCAATCTTGAGACCGTGCTCGACCGTCTGCTGGCCTTGCAGGACAGTCTGCGCAAACGCGATCCACAGGACCTGGGCCAGCGTCTGGACGAGCTGGTCGAGGCACAGCGTGGCCTGCTCGGCAGCGTGCGCGAGCAGACCCGGGGGCCGGACGCGGCCGAAGGCGCGCAGGTCAGCGAGCAGAGCCGTCGTGCGCATCGTCGTCTGGCCGCGGATGCGCTGCAGATCCTGTCACGAGCCGACAAGGTCAACGAGGCGGCCTCGCTGGAGCTGGATGCGCTGCGCCGGGAGCTGAACCAGGCCCCGGCTGCAGGCGCCTCTGAACCTCCCGTGGATCCGGGTCAGCAGCTGCGTGCCGCACAGCTGGACGCGGCCTTGCACCACCTGCACACGGCTCGTGAACGACTGGCGCAGGCGCGTAGCCAGATCCGTCGCAACGCCTTGCAGCGGGGACACCGTAGGGCGGCCGCGGCACTGGATGCCTTCAAGCGCAGCCGCGACCAGTTGCACGACCCGGTTACCCGTCTGGACCGGCTGATCGTCGATACCCGTGGGCAGGCCGCGCTGACCGCGGCGGCCGCCGGCAGCCTGACACCACTGGCCG
>JAGRHX010001476.1 GCA_020444775.1 Gammaproteobacteria bacterium | reverse complement strand
GATCAGTGTGGTCGACACCGGGATGGACGACCGCGGGCCGTATCTGCACCTCGAGATGCTCGGTGTGCAGGAAGATCTGCAGGCTCTGCTGAGCAGCTGGATCGAGCAGCAGTCCGATTCCTTCGCCAAGGGCATGCCATCCGGAGCCGACCGTGCCACGCCAGGTGCCGCCACGCACAGCGCCCGGGTGACCGATCTCGACGTGCGCCACACGCCCATCGCACGCTTCGAGTTGCGTCGCGACGTGCACTTTCACGACGGACATCCGCTCGACGCCGAAGACGTCCTATTCACCTACAATGCGCTGATGCTGGACGAGAATCTGTCACCGCGCCGTTCCGATTTCGAGCCCATAGAGCAGCTGCGGATTCTCGACCCCTACAGGCTGGAGGTCCACTACAAGGACCTGTACTCACAGGCACTTGCAATCTGGACGATTGGCATACTCCCGGCACACCGCTTCACCAGCGCGGGCACGCAAGCGACTGAGGATCCCGCCGGGCGGACCACCGGCCTGCAGGTGAGAGAGCATCCGGCCAATGCCACTCCGATCGGCACGGGCCCTTTCAAATTCGTCAGCTGGCTCGCCGACGAGCGTATCTCGCTGCAACGCTTCCGCGAGCACTGGCAGCACGGCACAGGTTTCGATTCGGTACATATTCGCATCGTCCCGGACACCTTGAGCCGCGAGTTGGAGTTCCAGGCCGGCGCCGCGGACGTCTACACGCCGGAGCCGCACCAGGTTTCGCGCTATCGCACCAGCAACGACTACCAGCTGCTGGACTCGCTGAGAATGGGCTACACGTTCATTGGTTACAATCTGCGCCGCCCACCGTTCGACGACGTCCGCGTCCGCCAGGCACTCGGCATGGCTGTAAACGTGGACGAGCTGGTCGAGTACGTGCTGTTCGGTGAAGGTGTCCGGGTGACCGGACCCTATCCCGTCTCGACCCCTTACTACCCGTCAGGACTGGCCCCTCTGCCCTACGACCCGCAGCAGGCGGTCGAGTTGCTCGAACAGGCCGGTTTCCAGCGTGGTGCGGATGGTTACCGGGCACGCGACGGTAGGCCGCTGGCGATTACCCTCATCACCAACAATGGCAATCCGCGACGCAAGGCCATACTCAGCGTGGTGCAGAATGCCTGGAAGCGCATCGGGGTACGCTGCGAGACACGTGTGTTCGAATGGTCGGTATTTCTCGGCGACTACATCGACAAGAATGACTTCGATGCCGTCGTGCTCGGCTGGGTCCTGGGCGTGGACCCGGATCAACGGGCTCTGTGGCATTCGAGTCAGACCGACCCCAAGGAGTTGAATTTCGTTGGCTACAGCGACCCGGAGGTGGACCGGTGGCTGGATGCGATTCGCCGAACGAGCAAGCTGCAGCGGCAGATCGACTACACGCATCGGATTCACAAACGTATCGCCGAGGCGCAACCCTATACCTTCCTATTCGCGCCAAGAGCCACCTATGCCCTCGACAAGCGCATCGAGATGGTCGAGCGCGACGCAATCGTTCCGGTCCGGGCGGCGGCCGGCGATGTCTATTTCTTCTTCGAACACTGGCTCCGGCCAGGAGCCGCGGGTCCGTACCTCACGCAATGAGCAGGTTCCAGACGTTCATACGAGAACCGCTCGGCGGTCATCGTCTGCACCTCAACATCGGCTCGTTCGAGGTCCTGCTGGCGCTGTGCAGACCGACACCCGAGCCCGCTGCGGCCCTACTTGATGAGGTAGCGCGGCGATGCTGAGCTTCATCGTTCGCTCCACGCTGTCACGTCTGGCGCTACTGCTCGCAGCCTCGGTACTGGCCCATCTCATCGTACACCTGGCCCCGGGCGACCCGCAGGCCGTGGATCCGATGAATCCCGCGTTCAAACCCGAGGACGTGGCTCGCATCCGCGCTGCGTTTCACCTGGACGAGCCGCTGCACCTGCAGTACGTGCGCTGGATGAGTGATCTGCTCAGCGGAGAACTACGCACGTTCAGCGATGACATACCGGTCTTGACCAAGATCTCACAGCGATTCTGGAACTCGCTACCGCTGTTCCTGACCGCCACGCTGATTGTGTGGACCCTATCCTTTCCTGTCGGGATCATCGCGGCGCTGCGCCGCGGCAGCCTG
>JAGRHX010001475.1 GCA_020444775.1 Gammaproteobacteria bacterium | reverse complement strand
TAGTCCATCTTGTAGATATGGTCGCCAGAGAGGATCAGCACGTACTCCGGGCTGTGGGTACGCAGGATGTCCAGATTCTGATAGACGGCATCGATGGTGCCCTTGTACCACTCGCCCCCGGTGCGCTGCGAGGCGGGTAGGATCTCGATGCACTCACCGAGCTCGTCATTGAAGGTGCTCCAGCCGCGGTGCACATGTCGAATCAGCGAATGGGCTTTGTACTGGGTCGCGATGCCGATGCGGCGGATCCCCGAGTTGACGCAGTTCGACAGCGGAAAGTCGATGATCCGGAACTTGCCACCGAACGGCACCGCGGGCTTGGCCCGCCACGCGGTCAGCTCGTGCAGACGTGAGCCGCGACCGCCAGCGAGGACCAGGGCAAAGGTCTGCCGGGTGAGACGGCTGACGAAACGATAGTTCAGGTCCGGTTCCATGCCTTCGTTCCCGCGGTTGCAGAGCGTTTCGGTGAACACCGAGTCGGCGGCCACGCGCCGTGTCGGCGCTGCGGGGCTCGTGTCGCTGGCGCTCATCCTGCCGATGGCCGACGTCAAGGCCCCGATTCGAGGTCAGGGTATCATGTGTACCAATCACCGGCGACGCATGGAATCGGCGCGACTACCGACGAGGCAGCGATGAGCGAACGACACGAGAATCCGGCCAGCGTGTCGGGAACCGACCAGGCGCAACGGCCGACGCGGCAGCTCACGGGCGACGGCTCGGACCGGGCAGGCGGCCGGCGCAGCGTAGCTGGCGAGCGCGACAGCGGGCTGGCGGCGGGGCATCCGCCGGCCAGCGTGGCCCGCGCGCTGTGTGACGGCGAGCATGCCGATCCATTCGCGCTGCTCGGCGCGCACCGCTGCTCGGATGGCTGGTGCGTGCGCGCGCTCGGCCTCGATGCCGATGAGCTGGCGCTGGAGCTCGAGGATGCCAGCCGCGTGCCTATGCAACGGGTCGACGCGACGTCGCTGTTCGTGGCCAGCGGTCTGGAGCAGCGGCCGGCGCGCTATCGGCTGTGGTCGCGCAATCAAGGCGGGACCTGGTGCCATGAGGATCCGTATCGATTCTCCTCGCCGCTGGGACCGCTGGATCTGCACCTGATGGCCGAGGGCACCCATCTGGAGCTCTACGAGCGCTTCGGGGCCCGACTGCTGCGCCATGAAGGTGTCGAGGGTGTGCACTTCTGCGTCTGGGCGCCGAACGCGCGGCGGGTCAGCGTGGTCGGACCCTTCAATGGTTGGGACGGTCGGCGTCACGTGATGCGCCAGCATCCGGGGGCCGGGGTCTGGGACCTGTTCGTGCCCGGTCTGCACGCCGGGGAGCTGTACAAGTTCGAGATTCTGGCGGCCAACGGCCGTCTGTTGCCGCTCAAGGCCGACCCGTTCGCGCGCCGTATGGAGCCGCCACCCGGTAACGCCTGTATCGTCGAGCAGGACGAGCATGTCTGGGGTGATGCTGCCTGGATGGCGCAGCGACCGGCGCAGAGTGGTCGCGATAGGCCTGTCGCCATCTACGAGGTGCACGTTGGATCCTGGCGCCGGCATCAGCCCGACGGTCGCCCCTACAGCTATGACGAGCTGGCCGAGTCGCTGATTCCCTATGTGCTGAAGATGGGCTTCACCCACATCGAGCTGCTGCCG
>JAGRHX010001474.1 GCA_020444775.1 Gammaproteobacteria bacterium | reverse complement strand
CAGAACGTCGTGCTCATGCACTTGAGCATGTATGCGGTGTCTGCATCAGTCCCGCTGGATACCTCTGGTGTCCCCCCTGGCGAGGGTATGGGCGACAAGATGTCGGCACGCGGTCCGGCCAAGGTCCTGCCGGCATCCAGCTCGGCATAGGCGAGCTCCATCGCGCTCACGCAATCAGCCGCGCTGAGCAGCGACTCGACCTCTTCGTTACTCAACAACAACGCCACGCTCGTACATCCTCCTATCGCCTTGTCGAGCCCTCGACCTGGTCAACCATGAGCGGACCCGGCAGCGCGCGGCCGACGGGCAGCGGGCCCGATCATCAGCAGGGCCCCGGCCAGGGTGAGCACCGTCGCTGGTAAAGGCACCGCGGCCGGCGGCGGATCAAAACCGCCGACGACGACGATACCGCGTTCGTCGCCAGCGTAGTTGGAGAACAGGAAGTCACCGGTCAGCGGATCCACGGCCGCGCCTTCGGCGCTGCTCAGATCGCTGAGGAACTCACGGCGCGTCGACACGATCGGATCGCCATTGGCGTCGATCTCATAGGCCGCCACCTGCCGATTCGACCATTCACTGAGCAGGATGCTGTCGCGCTCGAAGCCTGGATTGCCCGCGCGGATATACACGATCCCTTCCGGGCCACCACCCAGCAGCACCTTGGTACCGGTCAGCTCCACATCGTAGGTGCCGTCGGTCGCGGCCGAGACCTCGGCGTCGTACCAGGTATTGCCACGAAACGTCACGATCTTCAGATGCCCGGCGCCAGGCAGGTCGTCGGGCACGAACTGCAGCGATCCCGTGCTCCCGGCAATGCCCAGCGCGCCGAGATCGATCAGCCGGTCGGGGCCGCTGCTGCCGGGCTTGATCTGGCCGATCCGGTTGTCGTTGTAGGTGGTGAAGAACAGCACGCCTCCTGGTCCGTAGGCCAGACCGCCATCGATGCCACGGGTCGGCGTGTTGGCCGCGGCGTACGGCGTCACGTTGCCATCGAAGCCGATGATGTGTCGCTGCTCGTCGCGCACCAGACCCACGCCATAGATCATCGCGGACGCGCTGGTGGCCCCGCCGCCGATCAGCAAGGTGTCGGGGTCGCCGGCCAGGAAGGTCAGCCCCCCCAGGTTGCCCAGCGTACCCGACGGATCGCCGAGGTCTCGCACGTTATATGCATCGGCGAAGTCCACGGCCAGCGTTGCCGCCAACGCCGATGACATGGTCATCCACAACATCAGCCCGGCTGCAAGGATCGACCTGAGCTTGCCCATCACCCGCTCCCTTGTTTCGCCCATAGGCACCGCCGCCAGAATGCGCCACTGCCGCTCGTTCATTCCGTGTCGCAGATCCACAAACCGGCAATCTTCCCGGTCATCCCCGGGATGGGAGAAGCTCCCGCTCTGGGCTTCGGGCGCGGACATCGGTCGCATACGCGGGCACCTTCGGGCTACCATGGGGAGTGGGAGAGCATTGTCCGGAAACACCAGCACCTCTGCACAGAGATCGCTGCGAACGTGACGGCCTTACGTGCGATACCCATCGCCCCGGGACCGTCACGGGCTCGTCA
>JAGRHX010001473.1 GCA_020444775.1 Gammaproteobacteria bacterium | reverse complement strand
GGACTCCCAGACCAGTCGTGGAAGACGCCCTGCTCGGCGTTGTCGGAGAACTCGCAGCGGATGAACTCGGGGGAGCCGGCGTAGACGCTCAGGCCACGCGTGGATGAGTAATGGAGCAGACAGTCGGAGAAGCTGGGACTGGATTGCGCGACATACAGCAGGTGACCATACGCGCCACCGTAGCGGATCTCGAAATGCGAGAGGCTGGTCAGGCTATCCACCACCGAGTCGCGCAGCTCGATGTGGCCCCAGTCCCCCGGTACGCCCGCGGACGGACCGTCACCGTTGGTGTCGCCTCCAACGCTATCGTCCCGATACGAGGTGAAGACGATCGGCTCGACGGCGCTGCCGTTGGCATCGATCACACCATCGACGAACAACCGCCGGCCGCCCTGGAACTTGACCACCGTGCCCGGCTCGATGGTCAGGGTCACGCCGGCCGCGACCGTGACGTCGCCGACCACCTCGTGCACGTCGCTTGCCGACCACACCGTGTTGGCGCCGATGCTGCCGGAATGCTGTACGGTGGCGGCACGCGCGGTGCTGAGCATGCACAGCGTCGTGAAGACCAGGATCAGACCGATCCAGATCTGCCGCGGTCCGCGCCAGGCGGTCGCGGCAAATCGACTCGAACCGGACTTCGAGCTGGAGTTCGCGCGTACGAGCCCGGCTCGATTGGACGCGAGAGAGTAGAGCCCGACGCGAGGCGCGCTTGAAACTGGAGGCCGGCGTGTAGTCATAACATTCCTGTCACGGCACGATCCCGGAGCCTGACCGAATCGATCCAGCCTGCATGCGCAGGATATGACCACCGCGGTGGTCTGCTGGACGTCGGGTCGGCAGGCGATGACCCGGAGATGGACGAAGTCGTCCCGCAATCCGACTCCATGCCGGTGCAGGTCCGCAGCGTAAGTGCGCCGAGACTAGCAAGGCCTGTTCGTTCCATGAAACATTCAAGGCCGTTATCTGTTTCACATTCCGAACGATTGGTATCGACATGGCGTGGATTCGACGCCGAATAGGATTCAAAGTCCCGAGAGCGGATGGCCCGAGAGCGGATGGGAAGAACAGCAAGGCGGGAGGCCGGTTTCGAGTCGTGTTGGCCTTGGTGGCGCTGTGCCTGGGCCCACCCGACCCCGTGCGGGCGGCCGAGATTGGCGGTGGAACCGCCGAGCCGGGAGGCTCATTGGCCTCGGCGACTCAGCCGGTGCAGGTGCCGGTGCAGGTGGATGAATGGGTAGAGAGCGACGGCTACCGCTGGCGGGTGGCTTTCGAGCTGAGTCGCCGCGACGCCGCGGTGCAGGTAGCGTGCCGAATCGCGCTGTTGCCGGTGGACGATGTGAGTCGTGCCGAGCTCGATCGGGTAGCGCGTGGTTGGGAGTCGGTGAGCGAAGCCTTGTGGAGCGGGACGCACGCCCTGGTCGATGCACACGGACGCCTGCACCCGATCCTCGTCGATGTGCGATTCACCGCGGTTGCACCGCAGCACCGGGTCATCGTACGGCGCGACCCCT
>JAGRHX010001472.1 GCA_020444775.1 Gammaproteobacteria bacterium | reverse complement strand
TGGGGCCCTACATGGCGCCGATGGCTTTCAATGTGCCGGTTACGGTCATCCTGAGCACGGTCGTAGCCTTCCTGGTGACGCCCTGGACGGCGATGCGGATCCTGCGCCCGGCACCCCGGCCAGCGGAATCGGCCGATGGCCGGCCGCGCCGGGCGGATCTGTACGAACGGCTGCTGCGCCCGCTGCTACGCCGGCCGCGCTTGTCGTTGAGCTGCCTGTTCCTGGTCGGCGTGCTGTTCCTGCTTGCGCTGCTGATGCCCGCCCTGCGCATGGTGCCGCTGAAGCTGCTGCCCTATGACAACAAGAACGAGCTGCAGCTCGTGCTCGACATGCCGGAAGGCACCAGCCTCGAACGCACGCGGGCCGTGGCGGAGCGCCTGGCCCTGCATCTGAGCGCCGTGGCGGAGGTGGTGTCGGTTGCAGGTTTCGTGGGTATACCGTCACCGGTCGACTTCAATGGCTTGATCCGCCAGTACTATCTGCGTCTCGCGCCACATCAGGCGGACCTGCGCGTGGTGCTGGCCGACAAGCGCAGGCGATCGCAGCAATCGCATGCCATCGCCTTGCGGCTGCGTGAGGCATTGACCCGCATTGCCACCGAGAGTGGGGGCACGCTCGCGATCGTCGAGTCGCCACCGGGCCCGCCGGTCACCGCCACGCTCACCGTCGAGGTCTACGGCGATACCGGTGTGCCCTATGCACGGGTGGTGGAGGGCGCGCGCCGGCTGGCGGCACGGCTCGAGCGTGAGCCGCTGGTCGTCGACGTGGACGTCAGCGCCGAGCAGGCCCATCCGCGTA
Organism: Gammaproteobacteria bacterium; assembly: GCA_020444775.1. The sequence goes on along the minus strand of JAGRHX010001472.1, from coordinate 1,558 downwards.
CGCTGTTCGTCACCGACCGTGACAAGGCGGCGCTGTCGGGTGTGGCCACCGAGGACGTGGTGGCGACCCTGGCGTTGGCGAGTGCCGGTAGCAGCGTCGGCCAGCTGCATGATCCCTACGAGGTGGGTCCATTGCCGATCGAGCTGCGGCTGCCGCTGGAGCAACGTAGCGACTGGCACGCGCTGGGCGAGCTGGCGGTCAAGGGACGGGCGGGGATCGCCCGCGTCCGTGAGCGCAGCGGCGTGCGGGACGCGCCTCAGCCTCTGGTCAGGCTGGCCGAGATCGGCCATTTCGAGCAGCACCGGGCCGACCAGCCGATCCTGCACAAGGATCTGCGGCCGGTGGCCTATGTGTTTGCGGAGATCAGCGGCCGGGCACCGGCGGCGGTGGTGGCCGACCTGCTGGCGGACCGGCTGGACGAGGCGCCGGCGGCCTCCGCCAGCAGCCCGCGTCCGTTGGATTCACGTTCCTATCTACGTCCCGGAGGCGGTGACGCCTGGGCGCTGCCGGCCGGTGTAAGCACGGTGTGGACCGGCGAAGGCGAGTGGCGGATCACGGTCCAGGTGTTTCGCGATCTGGGCATCGCATTCGCCGTGGCCCTGCTGGGCATCTTCCTGGTGTTGCTGGTGCAGACCCGGCTGGCCGCGCTCACCTTGATCATCATGTCGGCGATTCCGCTGACGATGATCGGCATCATGCCAGGCTTCTGGGCGCTGAATCGTTTGCTCGCTACACCGGTCGCCGGCTTTCCCGACCCGGTGTTGTTCACGGCCACTGCCATGATCGGGATGATCGCGCTGGCGGGCATCGTCGTGCGCAACTCGCTGGTGCTGGTCGAGTTCGTGCGCCAGTCGGTGGATGCCGGCATGGCCCTGGACGAGGCCTTGCTGCGGGCCGGCTCGGTGCGGATGCGCCCGGTTCTGCTCACCGCCGGCACCACCCTGCTCGGCAATCTGGTCATCACCCTGGATCCGATCTTCTCGGGGCTGGCCTGGGCAATCATCTTCGGTGTGCTGGCCTCGACGGTGTTCACGCTGCTGGTGGTCCCGATCACCTACCGGCTGGTCTATGCCGATGCCCGGACGCCGGCCGAGGGAGGAGTCCGATGAAGCGCTTGTTGGCGAGCGTCGGCGCGCTCGCGCTGCTGCTGGTGATAATGGCCTGGATGGCCGGGTTGTTCTCGAATCGTATCGAACCCGGGCAAGCCGACGCGCGACCGCGTCCGGTGGATGGTCAGGTGCTGGCATTGGCTGCCCGGCGTGAGCCGATCGTCGAGCAGGCCGTGGGCAGCGTGCGTGCCCGCGACGAGACCCTGGTGTCGTCGCGTATCACCGCCCGCATCGCCTCGGTGGCGGTACGCGCCGGTGACCGCGTGAGTCGCGGTGACCTGCTGATCCGGCTCGACGATGCGGAGCTGCAGGCGCGTCTCGCGCAGCGCCTGGACGAGGTCGACCAGGCCGCCGCCGCGGTCGCACGGGGCGCGGCGGACGACGGCTGATCCCGTCGATCGGGGCGTCGGATGGTCGGATCGGTTGGAGGCGGCGCCGGGAATCGAACC
>JAGRHX010001471.1 GCA_020444775.1 Gammaproteobacteria bacterium | reverse complement strand
CCGGCATACCTGCACCCACAACATCCTCAAGGACAATGCCTTCCTCTATCAGACCCCGGTTTTTGCCAAAGGACTCACCCTGAACGTGACGTATCCCGAGTACTCGCTCAGCGTCATGTTCACGGAACTCGGCGGTCGGGAAGCCGGATTCGAAGCTGAACCGGTCGATGCGGGCACGATGCGGCACCGCTGCACGGGCTTGCTGTTGCCAGGTACCGGCTATATTCTCACCCTACAGCGCCGCTAGACGGCCCAGCCAAGACGAAGGAGACCTGCATGCGTGTCAAAGAGTGGACCTGACGCTCGTCGGTCCTTCCCCCCAACGAAGCCCCGCCCCTAGCGGGGTTTCGTGCTTTTAGAAGCACGCGATTCCCGCTGACATACCGGTCAGTCTCGGCCTGATGCCTCGCTAGCCTGTACTCATCCCCCAAGGATGGGCCCAGGCATGCCCCCGATCGCAACATCCCAACAAGACGACCCGTACAGCTGGGCGGCCGAATACCGCGGCTACGCGGCGCCGTTCTGTCGTTGGGCGCTCGATCCGCATCGACTGCTGGCGCTGTGGGCGAGCGACCTCGATGCGCAGCAGTGCGGGCAGCGGCCTGGTCTGGTACTGGCCGACCCCAGCGTGCCCGAGTCCACGCCCTATCTGCTCGACGGGGCACTCACGCACCGGCTGCTCGATCTCGCAGCACCGACACCCTTGCGGCACGCACCACGGGTACTGCCCACCCAACAGGTCTGCGCGTTGCTTTCGCCTTCCTTCATGCCGCCCCATGCATCCGGGCCCGCGCCGGCGCCTGCGGATCTCTTGGGTGTGATCGAGAAAGCAGGCTGGGTACTGTTCCTCCCACACCCCACACCGCTTGAGACCTTGCGTCTTGAGTCCCTCGCGAGGGAACTGCAGCGTGCGGCGACCCGGCGTCAACCGATCGCCTGGGTAGCCCGATCGGTCCTGGAGGCTGCCCTGGTCGCCGAGACGTTGCGCATGTGCGGGTTGCGCGCGCTGGCGCCTGAAGCTGCGCCGCGACAGTGGAGCGGCGGCGGCAGCATGTTCCTGATTCAGTCCTGTCCGGGCGTGGCGGCTCCGCATTGCGAGGATGGCGCGGCGTGGGCACGACTCGATGCCGCCTGGGCGTTCTTCTCCGACCTCCTGTCCGATCAAGACGCGCACCGTATCGGCACCGCTGAAGCGCCAGGTCGTATCCATCTGTTGGGCCCTTGGACGATTCAATTGGCTTCGGGGCTGATCGAGGAGTTGCCTGGCCCGGATCTCCTTGAGCTCCTCGGCGGCGAGGGGCTGCTCGATCCCATTCCCGTGGCACGCCATGCCGCGCCCCATGTCCGCAACACCTACCCAGGCGCTGAAGCGCCGCTGATCCAGCGCCTCTATTGGGCTCTGGACGTCTCCAACGACATCGAAGGAATCTGACCATGTCCGCTGCATGTGACACCACACCCAAGCGCTTCGTCGAGGCCGTCAACTGTGCGCAGCCGCTCAACCAGCTCCAGTCCGACGTGTTCCTGTGGGCGTCGATCGCCTTCGGAGTATCGGTGTTCACCATCGATCAGCTGCGCGCGCTGCATGAGTCTGCGCGTGCTTTGGAGCGGTCCGCCAACGTGGCGCCGTTCGTGGCTGCAGACACCTACCTCGCGATCGGTGCGCTCGAAGCCATCGAGCGCCACCTCCCCGGCGGCTTCACCGCATACGTCGAGGCATACGAGCGCAAGAAGCTGGTATTGAACGCGCGTCGTGAGCGGACCAACGAGTTCACCTTGCTGCGCGAGCTCCAGGCCGATCTCGGCGGCATGCTCATCCCCAATCGTGTGACACCGTTCCTCCTGGCGATCCCGCAACCGGACGGCTCCTGGATCCGCATCGGACTCGAGGCGATCTTCCAGCAGGCCCAATCGCCGTTCGAAGACGACCAGCTTGGTCGGGTGATGCGCGTGCATCTGATCAATCCGAAGTCGGACAAGCCGTCCGTATACGCCGCGGCGAGCCCGCTCCAGCATGCGCCGGCCTGAGCACCATCCTTTTCGTCTCTGCGTGCCTGCCGAGGCAATGAGCGCGGTCGTGGCGTATCTGCTGCTGGCCGCGTGCCTCCCGCTGTAGCTGCGCCGATCCACACATCTTTTCGCTTCACCGTTCACGCTCAAACTGCAAGCGTTCATCAGGGAGTTTCACCATGCTTTCGAATCTGATTCCCCTTATCGGCCTGGTCCTCGCGGCGGCAGTCGTGTCGCCGGCAGATGCCGCACCCAAGCCGCCGATCTCTGATGAAGCACTCCAGGAAGCGATTCACGTGGCCAAGGCCGCTGAAGGGATGCTGGGCAAGGAAGTCTCCGTCGGCTGCGTGGCATCGCCGCTGCCGACCAGCGTGACCGGTGCCGCTGTGTCGGCGAACGTGCGCGACGAGCTGTTCGTCCAGCTCTACGCCGACTTCTCGATGACGGCGTGGCGGGTGAGCTGCTCTGATGGCGACAAGCAGCTGCTACTCACCCTCGCACCGCGCAATGGCAGCTCCAATGTGCCGCAGCTCTTCTCGGTCGTGCAGGGCAGTCAGAGCTACAACACCGCGCTGATCGCGAGCGACACCGGCGCCACCTATCCCGGTACGATCACTGGCCCTACCACCGGCCTGTTGCGCTCGCTGGGCGGGACCTCGAACACCTTCGATGACGATGCTGCGCTGACCATCCGCTACATCGGCCTCTCGCTCGGCGGCAAGACCGATCTCCTGGTGCCGGCGGCCGACGCCGGGCAGACTCCGACGCCGCCGCAGCTGATCGTCGGCGACCAATTCGACGGCGCCTACTACGACCCGGGCATGTCGGGGCAGGGCTTTTTCCTCGACGTGGTCAAGGCACAGGGCGTCGTCGCCGGCTCCTGGTTCACCTACGACCCTTCGACGCGTCAGCGCCAGTGGTTCACCTTCGTCGGTCCCATCGACGGCGAGAACGCCGACGTGCAGGTCTACCGCACCGATGGCGGTGAATTCCTGCGCCCGACACCGGTCACCGACACGGCGATCGGATCGGCGCAGATCGAGTTCGCGGACTGCACGCACATCGTGTTCACCTTCGACATCCCCTCGCTAGGCACCGAGCGCACGCTGCTTCTCGACAAGGTCACGCCGGCCGACGAGAGCTGCATTCCGCGTTGATAGGGAGTGCGCCAGGGCGCAGTCGCCGCGCTCGCCCTGGCCA
>JAGRHX010000124.1 GCA_020444775.1 Gammaproteobacteria bacterium | reverse complement strand
TCGCTGCCGATCGAGGGCGGCATCGAGGTCGCCTACAAGGCCGAGCTGCAGGCGGCGCCCGACTACGACGCGCATCTGGCCACCATCAAGGAACGGCTCAATCGACTGCGCTCGCCGTTCCGCTCGGCCGAGTATTTCGAGGTCGAGCAGATCATCGACCCCGCCGACACCCGGGCCAGGCTCTGTCACTGGGCGCGGCTGGCGCGTCGTGCGCTGCGGCCGGGACCGGTGGGCTTTACCTATCGGCCCTGAGTCAGGGACCGCGATTGGCGATCAGTTGCCGGGTGGCCGTGGGTGGTGACCCACCCTCGGCTCCCACGGATTCGGAGGTGCCAGATTCGGCAGGGCTCCGCGCGTGCCCTGCACCAGCGGTCCCGAGCAGCCATGCTGTGGCGTCGATAGCCTGAGCGCACTCCCGCTGGCCTCGGCAGGGCTTCCGGGTGTTCGGGCGGATGAAATCTCCCCCGGCTGCCCGCCAATCCCAACGATGTCCGTGACACCCTGGGTCAAGCATCGAGACAAGGCGACCGCGTCATCGCATGAAGGGATCCGCTCGTCCGTTTGGGGATGTGTAGCCGACCTTCGGACCTCAACAAAACGCTTGCCCTGCGCTGTCAAGCCCATCCTATGCTTTGGCGACTTGCGGTGTCATACGACTGACTCAAACCAGACCCCCGCCATTCATATTCGCATCGTACAACGCTGTCATGGTAGACCGACTGCGAGGAATCGGACGATGCGCATTGCCATAGTCACCGATGCTTGGCATCCACAGGTCAACGGTGTGGTCCGCACCTACGAGAACACCGTGGCCACGCTACGCGCCGCTGGGCATAGCGTACAGATATTCTCGTCCTCCGCCTTCACCAACGTGCCCTGTCCAACCTATCCTTCGATCCGAATTGCCGTGTGGCCGGGGGCGAAGCTGCAGCGGATGCTCGATGCATTCGACCCGCAGGCCATACACATCGCCACCGAGGGGCCCTGTGGCCTCGCGGCGCGACACTATTGCCTGCGCCAGCGACGGGCCTTCACGACCTCGTTTCACACTCAGTTTCCCGAGTACATACGCGCCCGTGTGCCGGTACCGATCGATTGGTCCTACGCCTGGTTGAGACGCTTTCACCGACCGGCACGGTGCACGCTGGTACCGACACCCTCGCAGCGCGACCGGCTGCAGGCGCGCGGCTTCAGCGGACTCACCCTCTGGCCCCGTGGCGTCGACACCCGGGTGTTCAACCCCGACACACGCGCACCCTTACAAGGTCCACGTCCAATCAGCATGTACATGGGACGCGTCGCGGTGGAGAAGAACATCGAAGCGTTCTTGCGTCTGGACCTGCCGGGCACGCAGTACGTCATCGGTTCGGGACCGGACATGGATCGGTTACGCAAGCAGTTCCCAAACGCCCGCTTTCTAGGCGAGAAACGCGGTGCCGAGCTCGCCGCCCATGTCGCAGCCGCCGATGTCTTCGTATTCCCCAGCCGCACCGATACCTTCGGCGTGGTGTTGCTCGAGGCCATGGCCTGTGGTGTGCCAGTGGCCGCCTTCCCGGTGACCGGGCCGCTCGACGTCGTCGAGCACGGCCGCACCGGCTATCTGGACGATGATCTGGAACGCGCCATACACAATGCGCTCAAGATTGATCCCCAGACTTGCATCGACCAGGCACGCGTACACTCATGGCAGCGTGCAACCGATATCTTCTTGCACAACCTGGTTGATGCACGGCCGCAACGCGTCATGGCCGCGTAGTCACCGCTAGCGGAATACGATGTCGATCCCCATCGCACTGTCGCGTGCGAACTTCGGCACCAGCCCGGGTCTGGCGCGGCTGAGCAAGCGATATATCAGCGCCAACAGGTGCATCGTCAACACATAGTCGATCAGCCGGTAGCGACTGCGCTGGCGCAGCGTTACGGCCAGGAACCAGCGCAGAAAGCGGCTGCTCAAACGGAAACGGGAGAAATCCAGTCTCACCGTGTACCGCGTCCGTGTGCCCTTTGGGTACCTCTTCTTGTACCTCTTCTTTTCACGCTCCAGACGTCTGCGCGCGCTGTCATCGTATGGATGGAAGAAGTACTGCCGCGCCAGCGCGAGGATCTTGAAGGTCCGCTTCATATAGACGATATCGTCCTCGGGTAGGCCCAGCGATCGCGCGAGCGGCTGCATCTGGCGAATCTTGGCCAGCGCGCTGTATCCGGCGCGTACGCAAGCCTCGGGGTCGGCGACATAGTGCCGCATGATCTTGCGCAATGAGTGGTTGATGAAGATGGTGCTCCAATACACGCCGAGCAGTGGCGGGATTCGGACACGCCGGAAGAACAAGGTCTGCACCGCGAACTGCTCGGTATAGAGCAGCTCCTTGATGACCTCATCTGACAGGCGACACAGCTGCAGCAGATCGGCATGAGCGTGTGCGTGCGAACAGTGTTCGGCTGCCCACCACTCGAGCGCTGTGGATACTGAAACACGCGCCTTGAACAGTGCAAGCGTCACGTAGGTATTGAGCTCGTTCCATACGCCGGACTCGTCTATATAGGTGCGGCGACGAAACGAGGTCCAGCCCCCGGTCTGGCACCAAACCGAGATTCCGAGCATGTTTGGCGCCTGTTGCAGCTCGCGCGCATAGCGTTCGTAATCCCAGCCGACAAATGAAGGATACTCGCCACACCCCTCGTATTCGCGTCGCGTTTGCAGCTCGATTATCTTTGGCAGATGGGTGCGAAAGAAGTTTCGATTCAGTGGCAGATAACGGAAGTAGTCTGATTCGCCGTACTTCATCGACAGTACGAGTGCTGGGCTGTCGATACCTTTCAACGCCCGAGCAAACGTGCCGTGGTGCCACATGAAATCACCGATTCGATACGCACCGACGGTCCAGGTTCGCAGGATCAGCCGTCGCTGGTGGCGCTCGAATACCGGCAACAATTCGCCCAGCATGCGGTTCACCATGCCAGGCGTCTTAAGGTGCAGCCGACTCTTGAACACGCCCTTCACATCAACGCCGTCACTTTCCCCAAAGCGCAGTATCAGCCCGGCTACCGAAGGAAAGTCCGTGAAGAAATTATCGATCAGCTCGGCGAGAAAAGCATTGACTCGAGACTCCCGACCCTTCAGACGCGCGTCCAGGGCGGGGGTAGCCGAGAACACATCCATGGTGAGAAAGACTTGCAGGCCGGCTCGCTGCAAGATGTCGAAGAGGGCTGTGAACTCCTCGCGAAGCACCCGCAACCGACGCCGTACCTCGGGCTCATACCATGGATGGTCGGCAAGATGGGAAAGATCGTCGAGCGTTGCCGCATTGAAACCCGTCGCGCTGGCTCGCGATGCAAAGATCTGCATGTCCGCGCGGATCGCGTCGAACTGCGGACGTCGCTGCGGCCCATCGAGCTCGAGCAGATCGAAAGGAACTTTCGACCAGTTGATGCGCTTCTTGTTGACGTCTTTGAAGAACGGGCCGATCGCGTCTATCAGAAAAAGCTCCACCAGCTCACTGGCTCCGTTGGCGTACCCTCGAGACCGGGTCTGGATCGCCTGAGTTCAAGCGGCGGCCGGCAGGCGCTCGACATCACTCAGACGCTTGTGTGAATGTGCATCCTCGACCCAGTTCAGCAGCTCGATGTCACCGCCTTGGTGCTCCACCAGCACGGTGCAGGATTCGACCCAATCGCCGCAGTTGAGATAGAGCACATCTTCTATGCTCCGAATTTCGGCGTGGTGGATGTGGCCGCAGACGACCCCGTCCACACCGGCGCGACGCGCTTCGTAGGCCACTGCCTGCTCGAAGTTGCTGATGTAGTTGACCGCATGCTTGACCTTGTGTTTCACGCTGCCGGCCAGCGACCAGTAGGGCCAGCCAAGCCGTCGCCGAATCCAATTGACGAGGCGATTCGCCTCGAGCAGCATGCCGTAGCTCCAGCTTCCCAGCTTGCAGACCATGCGTGAGCAGCGCACGACGCTGTCGAATTCGTCACCGTGAAGCACCAGCAGCCGACGACCATCCGCGGTGTCATGCACGGCGCGGCTGCGAATCGAGATGTTGCCGAACACCGATCCCGCGTAGTCGCGGATCAGCTCGTCGTGGTTGCCGGGCACATAGATGATCTCGGTTCCATGCTTGGCCTTGCCGAGTATCGTTCGCACGACGTTGTTGTGCGACTGCGGCCAGTGCGGCCGCCAGCCAAGGGCCCAGAAATCGATGATATCGCCGACCAGGTACAGTTTCTCGCACTCGACCGAGCGCAGGAAGTCGAGAAGGAAAGCCGCGCTGCAGCCTCGCGTGCCAAGGTGAATATCAGAGAGCCAGACCGTGCGGAACACGAGCCTGTCACGACGCTCTGTCTCCCCGCCCCCACCCGATTCGCGCCGAACGCTATTGCGCGTATCCGTCTTGTCGGTATGCATTGAGCTGTTGTCACACGGCTGGATCAATTTGCATACGATACTATCGAACGGAATTGATCCAGCGGTGAACGATTTGTTGCGACGCCGTGAACCTGTATTGGCCAGTCCGCAAGTGCTCGCCCTTTCAAATGTCTTCAAGAACTGGCCACGGCTTCGTCATCTGCGAACAAATATTCGGTCTCGTTCGTATTGCCAGCACCGCCGCACAGGCGTCACAGAATCGACCCAAAACCGGCATATCCTGGTGGGACCGCTTGGGAGATCGTTCGATTGAATGTGACCAACCCTCACAAGAGCCACGGCGGCGTGGCGCGCATCTGGCGCGCATTCTTCTATTCCATGGACGGCTTCAGCGCGGCGTACAGAAACGAGTCCGCGTTCCGCCAGGAGATCGTCGCGGCCGCTGTGCTGCTGCCCATCGCCTGTCTGGTTCCAGCGACGCTGACCCAGCGTGCGCTGCTCATCAGCGCGCTGTTTCTCGTGCTGCTCACCGAACTGCTGAACTCGGCGATCGAGGCAGCGGTGGACCGTATCTCGCTGGCCGATCACGATTTCTCCAAGCGCGCCAAGGACATCGGTAGCGCGGCGGTTTCGGTTAGCCTGATGAATTGCCTGGTGGTTTGGGTTCTGGTGCTGCTCGAGGTGTGGTGGCCGGGCTGAGAGAATGGGAACCGAGCCTGGTCGGGGCAACCGTAGCCGCACCGAACGCAGATTGTACCCGGCGCAGCGGACTGGCCAGCATCCCATCGTCCGACCCGACCGGTCGCGAGCGCCCGAATGGATGCGATCCAGGTAGGTTCGCATGTTCGCGCTTTCGGCGCTCCGCATGGGGAGTCTGAACAGACAGACGAAACAACATCCCAACCGCTCAAAGGAGCTTCTCTCGCACTCGAACACGCCTGGGGCCATGCGGAAGCCCAAAGCGCGGTCAGTTCAGTCCGGTACGCCGAAATGCGCCGTCAGATAGTCCAGCACCAGGGTCCGCTCCTGTGGCTGCAGCGGATCCATCTCCTGCTCCTCCACCATCCAGTCGAGCAGCTCGTCCCAGCGTGAGCGCGGCAGCCCCTGCTGCTTGACGATCGCCAGCGAGTGACAGGCCTGGCAGGTGAAGCCGGTCAGCTCGCGTCCGGGTCCCTGGGGCCAGTCCCCGCCGAACGGATCCGGGGCCTCGGTGGCGGCGGTCGCGGTCGCCGGCGTCGGTCGCGCGACCGGCGCATCGGAGTGAGTCCTCAGCCATTCGATGACACTGGCGCGCACCGCCGCATCGGCAACGCCCGGGTAGACCATGCGCGTGCCCGGCGCATAGGCGTCGGGCGAGCGCAGGAAGTCATCCAGCCGCTCGAAGGTCCACCGTCCGCCCAGGCCGGCGAGCGCCGGCGAGTAGTCGTAGCCACGCCTGGCAGCCACCGGCGCGTCGACGACGTCATACAGGTTGGGCCCGACACGGGTCGGGCCACCCTTCTCGATCGTGTGGCAGGCGCTACAGACCTGGAAGGCCAGTCGACCCTGGTCGGCCGAGGCGCTCGCCAGCCGTGCCGCGATGTCGTCCGCCGCCAGCACCGGCCCCATGGCCAGCAACAGCAGCCAGCCGAACATCGATCGCACCTTGTAACCGTGCACGTCCACCTCCAAAGCTGATGGGCTCGAACGGTGCCACCCGGCTCCCGGCAGCGGGCGGCGCCACGCTACCGGGTGCTAGGTCTCAGGCAACCGTCACCGAGATGCGGTGCAGGCTGTTGTTGAGATAACCCTTCGGGTTCCAGTTGATGGCGAAGGGTTGCGCCACGCCTTGATCGTCGGTGGCGCGTGCCCAGACCTCGTAGTAGCCCTTCTGGGGGAATCGCACGTCGGCGCTGAAGCGCTGCCAGGCGTACTTGTTGGGTGGAGCGGCAAGCGTGGTCGGGATCCAGGTCGCGCCGAAGTCGATGCTCAGGTCGACCCGCGCCACCGCTCGCTCACCGGCCCAGGCATGACCCCGTACCGATACCTCGTTGCCGGGGATCTGCACGCCGGTCTGGGGAAAGGTGATCAGAGACTTCACCGGCATGGCTTCGATGATCTCGAAATCGGACTTCGGCACATCGGTTCCAGGTGCCACGTTGTAGGCCGGCACCCGGTAGGAGGTGCCGGTCATCTTCGGTCCGTCGTGGACCACGTCCCGGATCTGGGTACGCTGCAGCCATTTCTGCGAGCAGGAGCCGGGCCAGCCGGCGGCCACCACGCGGACCGGGAAGCCGTTCAGCGCGGGGATCGGCTCGCCGTTCATCTCGAAGGCGATCAAGGTATGGGGCTCCAGGGCCTTGGCGATCGGCACGCCCCTCGAGATAGGCAGCTTGCCCGGCTTGCCCGATAGGTGCGGGTCCATACCATAGTGCGCGGTGTAGACGGCGCCGCTCTTCAGCCCCGCGGCGGCCAGCACGTCTTTCAAGCGCACGCCGGTCCACTCGGCGTTACCGACCGCACCCACCGTCCACTGATTGCCCGAGGCCGGCGGATTGAAGGCGGCTCGCCCGTTACCGCCACACTCGAGCTGCAACTTCAGCTTGACGACCTCGAAGCGCGATCGCAGATCCTCGAGCGACAGATCGAGCGGCGTGTCGACCAGACCATCGATACGCAAGGTCCAGCCGGCGGCGTCCATGGACTTCGCCATCTCGGGAACGAGACCATTGTTGCGAACGAAATGCCGGGCGGCCGGTGTGACGTCATCATCGAGCAGATGCGCAGGGGTCTCGGCATTGATCGGCCGGTCGTTGAGCACCGTCAGGCCGTCCTTGCCCTGCAGCTTGAAATCCTGAAGACCTTCCGCGAGGGCCGCCGGGATCAAACCACCAGGCATGTTGCCGTGCAGGGGAATGGTGCCGCCGACCGCGGCCCCCATGGCGGCCAGACCCGCGCCACGCAGGAAGCCCCGTCGGTCAGCGCGTGCGCGTCGACCGAACACGAGCCAGTCGGCACGCTCCGGATCGGACTCTTAGAGCTCACAGATACCCCGTTCTTTGCGTTTGTCGTTCATCGCGTCTCCTCTCCTGGCGGGTGCCGGTCCTCGGTGGTGCCGGACAGCGACCCATGGGCCGTATGTCGCGGTGCATCACGGTCGATGTCGCTCGACCTTGTCAGTTACACGGGAGAAGAAACGAACGGACGAGGTATTCCATTCCATGACCAGTGGTCATCCGCGCCACCTCGGCCGAGCGCGCGGATGGATTGGCGTGCCGGCTGTCGCCAGCTCAGACCATGCAGGGCAGTGCGGACTTGCGGCTCGCGAGCAGCAGCGCGCGTCCGTCCGCGTCCAGGGGCTGGAGGGTCCGCACGTGCTCTTGGATGACCGCCGCAATCGTGCGCAGGCGACTGGCCGGCATGCGCTCTCCGAGCAATACCACTCCGATATGGTGCGCGCGCCAGGCGTGCACGGTCCTGGATCCGAGCCGACGGGACTGCATGGTCTGGGGAAATCCGGTCGGATCGGCGAACATCACCAGGCTCACTCGGCAGCCTCGGACGCCCAGATAACCGACATGGACACGCGCGGGATCGGACTCGTAGCGCACGTCGTCGATGCTCAGCCCCACGTCCTGCAGGTCCGGCACCACGCCTTGTGGCGCATGCACGCGCCGCAGCAAAGCGGCCAGTGTCGGGGCGGCCGAGGCCGGCGCGGACTCGCTCGGCTGCCAGGCACGGTGCATCCGCTGCGCGGCGCTGAGGGCGCCCAGCCAGCCTGCCTCGCTGTGTGGGGCGTCGGCGGACAGCAGGACCGACACCAGCAGGATCATCGCACGCATGGTCTGGGTCAGACGCCTGGACTGCTCGCGCGCCGGCACCGCCAACGTTGGCAGGCTCGGCGCGCGCGGTGACTGGGACACGGTCGCCTTGAGGTGGGCGAGCAGCGCGACCCTCGCCGCGAGCCTTGGGTCACGGGCCACGGCGCGTGCGATATCCGCGGCCTGCAGCGGGTCCAGCTCACCGTCCACGTAGGCCGACAGCAGCGCCGGGTCGAGGTCGAGTTCGTCAATCAAGGCTTGCGACTCCGCCGCGGCGCGCTGCCCTGCACCACCGCGCCCTGCTCGATCTGCGCCAACAGGGCGAGCCGGGCACGGCTCACTCGGCTCATCACCGTGCCGACCGGCACACCGAGCTGCTCGGCCGCCTCGGCGTAGCTGAATCCCGCGATGTCGACCAACGCCAGCACCTCTCGATGGGCGAGCGCGAGTCGGGCAAGGCCAGCCCGAACCGTGAGGATGTTGATACGCCGCATCTCCTCTTGCTGCAATACGGTCCAGTCGGCGATCACCTGCATGTCCGCCTGCGACTCCGAGACGGGCTCACGCACCGAACGGCGCCGCCGGTCCAGGAACAGGTTGCGCAGGATGCGGAACAACCAGGCTCGGTAAGCGCGCTCATCGACCGGCACGCTGCTCGCGCCCAAGGCACGCAGCGCGCACTCCTGAAGCAGATCCTCGGCCTCCTCACGCTGGCCGGCAAGGCTGAAGGCATAGCCGAACAAGCGGTCCAGATAGGGCTCGATTCGGGCTTCGGGATCGCGCTGCGACAATCGGACACTCCCCTGCCAATCGCACCGGCGACGACCGGCTGCGCGAACAGCGTACAACGGCGACCGGTGGTCTTGCATGCGGGATCGTCAGTCTCATCGGAGCAGGCATACTGTCGCGCCAGCCCAGGTCCGTAATCGTGCCAATCTCATCATGACAACCACTGCTCAGGCCGAGGGGCGGCAGCTCGCGGCGGGACACGCGATGGGTCTGTTCGTCGCGCTCACCTTCGGCTCCGCCTATCCGGCCGGCAAGCACATCGTCTCGACGGTGGACCCCGTGCTGTTCGCCTGTGCCCGCTATCTGCTGGCGGGGACCGTGATGCTCACCCTGCTGGCCTTGCGGGGCCAGAGCATCGCCGTGAGCCGCGCGGATCTGTGGCGTCTGGCGGGCTTGGGATTTCTTGGCTACGCCCTCTTCCAGGGGACCTGGGCGGTGGCCTTGACCATGACCACACCGGCCAAGGCGGTGGTGCTGGTCGCAACCACCCCGATCTTCGGCGCGATGTTCGGCCTGCTCGCAGGGGAGCGGCTCAGCGCCGCTGGATGGATCGGTGTGCTGTTGGCCTTCCTGGGCGTGTTCGTCATCGTCAACGACAGCTACAGCAGCTTCAATCTGGCTGGCGGTTCCGTGCTGGGCGACGCGCTGTTCGTGTTCGTCGCCGCGGTCTGGGCGGTCTACGGGGCTTTGTCCAGGCCATGTGTGCTGCGTCTGGGCGTCTGGCGAACGAGTGGCTGGTGCGCGCTGCTCGGCTCTGGTCTGTTGCTGCCGCTGGCGTTACCAGGTGCAATCGCGCAGGACTGGCAGCGGGTCGATGCGACGACCGTGCTCGCTTTCGCCCACACCTCACTGGTGGTGGGCTGCTTTGGTCTGGCCGCCTGGGGCGGGGGTCTTGCCCGTCTGGGGCTGACCCGGATCGCGACCTATCTGTATCTGTCGCCGGTGGTGGGGATCACGCTCTCAGGTCTGCTGCTCGGTCAGTGGCTGAGCCAGGTGCAGATGTCGGGCGCGGCGATGGTGTTGCTGGGTATCGCCATGACCCAGATGCTCGGTCGACGGCACTGAGGACCCGGGCCTGAGACCTGTTCTGGTGCCGCCACACCGTCCAGCAGCGCGTCATCCGAACGGCCGATGTTCTGAAACCAGAACGGGGCCCTCG
>JAGRHX010001470.1 GCA_020444775.1 Gammaproteobacteria bacterium | reverse complement strand
AGCGAGGAGAACCGTCTACGCGCACTGTGTGGCCCGTACACCGGCTGGGCGGGCTTCAATTTCGATTGCGCGCTGCCGGAGAAGGTCATGCTCGAGCTGATGGTCGAAGCGGCTCGCAACGGTATTCGTATCGGCTCGTTCTCACCTGGGATCCTGGATCTCTACGAGCAGGTGGACCGGCGTGCGCCGATCGCCGGACAGCGCTGGCTGATCGAGCATGTCGGCCAGTTCGACCGCGAGCAGATCAAACGAATTCGCGATCTGGGCCTGGTGCTACAGGCCTACAGCAGCAAGTGGATCGGCCAGGACGGCGAAGCCCTGCGCGAACGGCTCGGCGAATCACGTGTCCATCAGGTACTGCCGATGCGTGACCTGCTCGACGCCGGCATCCACGTCAGTCTGGCCACCGACAATGTGCCACCGACCCTGTTCGTCCCGATCGCGCAGGTGGTGGGACGTCTGACCGACGCCGGCCGGCCACTCGCGCCGGAGCAGGCCCTGACGCCGCTCGAGGCACTTGCCTGTGCCAGTCGCGAAGGCGCGTGGCTGAGCTTCGAGGAGAAGGACAAAGGCACCCTGGAGCTGGGCAAGCTCGCCGATATGGCCATCCTATCGGCTGACCCGCTCTGCGCGCCGGTCGAGCAGATCGCCGATATCCACTCGGTATTGACGATCACGGGTGGACACATCGTTCACGATGCTTCGTCAACGGGTTGAGCTCTATGCCGCATAACAGAGCCGTCGCCGATTCGATTCACCGGGTCGATGACGGTTGATACCTCTATCCAGGCCAAAACGTGATACACCCGCCGAAAACGCGACATGCTTGATCCATCACCGGGCCACCCACTTGCGCGCCGAACGACGATTCCTGCATCTTTGCCACACGCGTGTGCCGCGAGTGCTCGCGTGTCCCATTCTCAGCGGATGCTTCCCCGACGGCTTTCATGGACCGGTTCGAGCGACTCATCGTAGAGCAGATACCGAGCCTGCGACGCTATGCCCGCACGCTCACCGGACATGCCACCCAGTCCGAGGACCTGGTGCAGGACTGTCTGGCGCGCGCGCTGAGCCGGCGTAGACTATGGCATGCTCAGCATGAGATCCGCCCATGGCTGTTCACGATCATGCACAACGTCTACGTCAACCAGGTCCGTCGCGACGTGGTGCGTAGCAATCATCAGTCGCATGTGCAGAGCATCAGCGAGCGCCCGACGGAGCCGGCCGACAAGCTGTTGACCATCCGCGATCTGGAAACAGCACTGCATGGCCTGCCCCACGATCACCGTGAGATCCTGCTGCTCGTAGGTGTCGAGCAGCTCAGCTATCAGGAAACCGCCAAGGTGCTGGACATTCCCATCGGCACGGTGATGTCGCGGCTGTCCAGGGCGCGAGCACGGCTGCGCGAGGCGTTGCGCGGCACGGCATCCAGACGCAGGGCGGCGGTCGAATGAGCGATCGCGACAAGGCCTCGCAAACCGGCACGAGCACGGCGCACGAAGCGGATGCGTCGGGCGCCGATCCCCTGGCCACGCTGTCGATGGAGGACGACGCGGAGCTGCTGGCCAGCGCCTACGTGGATGGTGAGCTGAGCGGGGAGCAGCTCGCCGCCTTCGAGGCCGGACTGTCGAGCAGCGACGAGCTGCGCGCCATGGTCGAGGATTACCGGCGTATCAACCAGGGTCTTCGCCACCTGCACGCCGAGCTGCTGTCGGCACCGGCACCCAGCCAGCACCTGGAGCTGCTCGAATCCACCGCGCGCAAGCATCGCCCGGTCTGGCCATGGGCCATGGCCGCGGGTCTGGCTGGTCTGCTGGTCGGTGCCGCGGGTGGCTGGTTCGGCGCCATCAGCGGATTTCCGAGCGATGCGCAGAACGGCGCGGCAACGGTCGCCGCCGGCCCCGCCGAGCCGACCGACTCCCGCCCGGTCGCAATCCCGACCGCCGTCGAGCCGCGTCCGGTCGCCCAGGAGGCTGCACTCGCCCACGCCATCTACACCCGGGAGAAGCGTCATGCGGTAGAGGTTCCGGCGAACGAGTCCCGGCATCTGAACACCTGGCTGTCACGGCGTCTGGCACAGCCCGTGGAGGCGCCGGATCTGCGTCCTCTCGGCTTCGATCTGGTCGGTGGCAGATTGCTCGCCGACGCCGGCCGGCCGGCCGCCCAGTTCATGTTCGAGAACGCCGCGCAACAACGCCTGACGTTGTTCATCCGCTCGTTCGTGAACGGTCGCGTCAAGCCAGGAGGCGGCCCGATACCCGAGACGGCCGAGTACGTGAAAAGCGACGGTCTGGGGGTATGGTTCTGGCCGCAGTCCGGTCTCTACTACGCCTTGACCGGACCACTGGACAAGACCGAGCTGCTCGCGGTCGTGGACCGCATCCGCAGCGCGCCGAGGCCCGCGTCGCAGCCGCCTGCCGAGACCGGTTCGAAGACTCGCTAGGCGTTCGCTGCGGGCCCCGGCCGTCCGGGGAACCGCCGGGCAGCGCTGTACAGGCTGTCTCCAAACCACGAACGGCAATCATGCTCGGCCTGCTCGACGCGTGG
>JAGRHX010001469.1 GCA_020444775.1 Gammaproteobacteria bacterium | reverse complement strand
GTCGTTCTTGACCCGCTTGCGCCACAGGTCGTTCATCTCCGCGAGGCTCGCGATCCAGGGCGCATCCTCTCGGTCGAAGACGTACTCCTCGTCGCGATCGAAGTCGAGCTGGCGCGACAGCAGGCTGGTCGCGAACGCCGCACGCTCGGTGACCCGCTGGCGAAAACGCTTGAAGATATCGAACGCAGGTCCCAATCGAGCGTCGAGCAGGGCGTCGTCGAGCCGGTAGCGCAGATACTCGAATTCGTCGATATCGGCGCGTAGGAAGAAGCTGCGCTGCGGATCCAGCGACTCGAGGTACCGTTCGAAGATCTGACCGGAGAGCTGGTCCTCGATCGGGACCCGCTTGTAGTGATATCGCTCCATCAGCTTGACCACCACATCGGTGGCGCGTCGATGCTCGGTGCTG
Source organism: Gammaproteobacteria bacterium (assembly GCA_020444775.1). Next base: position 1,573 of record JAGRHX010001469.1, on the reverse strand, counting down.
GGCACGAGCGCGGAGAGATCGACCGGTACTGCCTCGGCGCGTGCCTGGCCCGGGATACACAGGACCGCAAGCAGCAAGCAGGCGAGCAGGCTCAGCCAGATGCTTGTTTCGGGTCTCCTGCGTTTCAGTGCGCGTGGCAGCGCACAGGGCAGGGCAACCCCTGGGGGCAGGGCAACCCTTGGGGCCAGGGCAACCGGTGGCGCGTTGCGCACCCGGCCCCGGCAGGGCTCGATCCGGCTCGAGGACGGCAATGCTGGACGCCGCATCGGCTGAACTCCTCGCTACAAAGCACCCCGACGCGCCGCCAAGGGCGAGAACGGCCAGGGGCAACGGTGTTGGAACGCGGCTGGGCAACAGTTTCGTTTGAACGACCCGGAACTGAACGACCCGGAACGCTGGATCTGAAGCCCCTGTCCGGTGCCCACATCCGGCCTTTACCCTGCCTTCGTATCGAAAGCCTAGGGTACCACCGGGTCGTGCAAAAAAGCGGCCTCACGAGATGACACCCGAGCAACGGCTCGAGACGGGGTCTCTCGAGCCAGCTATTGCAGGGCAGCATCGGGTGCGAATGGTGTGAATGGCGGAATCGGTGCGTAACGCGGTGTAGCGATGACCTTGGCACGCATCGAACATGCTGGCGGACGGTCGGCCAGGCAGATCGCTGACGGTCCTGGTGCCGCCGGTGCGACAGCGCCGAGGTCGTCGTTGACTCGTCGTTGACATTGGCAGTCCTGACGAGGTGCTGCCAGGTTTCCTGACCATGCTGAGGATTCATGTCCGGGCTGAGCAACGCAGACCCACCAATCCGGTTTCGACGCCAAAAGATCGCAGTGACCCCCGTTCCGGAGCTCCGTGTGACGGCGGCGCTCTCGACGGCGATCCTGGCAGCGCTGCAGAGCTGACGCGCGCTGCGTCAGTCTCAGCCAGCAAGCCGGTAGCCAGAGCGCGGCGCGCGAAATCATCGAGCAGGCAGGCAGCCGACGACTGCTGCCCAGGCGCATGGATCTGCTGAGAATGCGCACTTCTTGTCGACGTCGACGATGCTCGCTCACCGGTCCTCGTGAGTGTGTCTGTTGTAGCCGACAGCATCCTCGCGGGTCGGCGATGTCGCCACTTTCGGACATGGTGTGCGCCTTGCGGTGGCATCGCAGTGCTTTCACAGTGTCATCGCGGTGCCATCACGGTGCAGGGCCGCACCGAAGTGTGGCAGTCCGTCACGGTGCCGGCGCAGCGTCCAGCGATCGTGCGCGGATGGCGATGATGCGCGAGGCCGATGACCGCCTGAAATACAGGTCTGCTCGTGCAGCAGGTTTCGATCCGACGTATTCGTGAACCAGCCTGCAGAATCACCGTCAGTAATCTGGCGGTTGCGCCATCGCGTGCTTAAATTTGTTTGGGAATGGGTGAACGACCCTGTAGGAGCCTGCGTTTCGAGCCGCGTGGCAAGAAACTTGCTTCGGCTGTCTTGGAGGCGCGATGCGCGGCCTCGACTGAATGCAGTTGCGGAGTGAAGGCGGCCACTGAATCGTCACGCGGCGCACTCATCGTCAATGACCGATCGTCACTGGCGCCA
>JAGRHX010001468.1 GCA_020444775.1 Gammaproteobacteria bacterium | reverse complement strand
CGCATCAGGAACGGGATGCGGATGATGCCGAGGAAATGGATGCCGAACACGAAGATCAGCGCGGCGGCGACATAGGTCAGGATGTCCTTCCAGTCGCGGAACGCCTGGCCGAGCGCGGTGGCCGTGGCGCCGAGCAGCGTGAAGATCGTGGTGACCCCGAGGGCAAAGAAGATCGCCGAAATCACCAGCCGCTTCTGGGCGCCGGGGGCGATGCCGCCATCCCGGATCTCGTGCATCGAGACGCCGGCCATGTAGCAGAAGTAGAAGGGAACCATCGGCAGGACGCAGGGAGAAAAGAAGGACAGGATGCCAGCCAGAGCTGCCCCGCCATAGGAAACGTCAAACAGCATGTTGATTCCTTGCGTTGATCACTCAAACATATTAGAATTTGAATATATAAACAACAGAAAGTGCGAGCCATGCGGTTCACCTTCAAGTTGCCGGTCCTGCTGGCCCTCGCACTGACAGCGGCGAGTTCGGCCATCGCGGAAACCCGCCTGATCATGTTCGAACAGGACGGTTGCGCCTGGTGCCGCCGCTGGGACCGGGAAATCGGTGGGATCTACGGCAAGACCGACGAAGGTCAGCGCGCCCCGCTCTGGAAGATGCACATCCACGCCGCGCTTCCCGAAGGCGTGGTCCTGTCCGAGAAAACCTATTACACGCCGACCTTCGTCCTGATCGAGGATGGCGTTGAAGTATCGAGAATCACTGGGTATCCCGGCGAAGACTTCTTCTGGGGGCTGCTGGCCGAGTTGCAGAAGAAGCTGCCCGACAAGGCGCCGTCAGCATCCAGCAGCAAGACACATAATTGACTTAGTCAACCGACGAAGAGACCACGACATTGCCACTACCCAGCTCAAACGTTTTCGAAGACGACGAACATCTCGACGCGATGTCGGACAAGGCGAAGCAGGCAACCGACATGCTCAAGGCGCTCAGTCACGAAGGCCGGCTGATGATCCTTTGCTATCTGGCCCACGGCGAGAAGTCGGTGACGGAACTCGAGAATTTCCTGTCGCTGCGTCAGTCCGCGGTGTCGCAACAACTGGCGCGCCTCAGAGCCGACAACCTCATCGAAGCGCGCCGTGACGGAAAGACCATCTACTACCGAATCCACGATGATCGTGCACGGCGTATCACGGAACTCGTCTACGACCTTTTTTGTGGACCAAACGCTCCCGGACGATGATAGTCTGAACTCGACAATTAAACCGTGGGCCGACGGAAGAGCACCACGGTATCGGGAGTGAAGGCGGCGCCGGGATGGAGAACTGGCCTACACCTGTGGTCTTGGCAATAGCTGGCTGCCTTGGTGGCATCGTGCTCGGACTGGCCGCTCGTCTCGCCCGCTTCTGCACCCTTTCGGCGATCGAAGACGCAATGTTCGGGCACGACCTGAGACGGCTTCGGATGTGGGCGCTGGCGCTCGGCGTTGCCATTCTGGGCGTCACCGTATTGGCTGAAACCGGCACCGTCGATTTTTCACAAACACTGTATCACAGGCTGACGCTCAATCCCCTGGCGTGGGTTCTCGGCGGGTTGATGTTCGGAGCCGGCATGGCGCTTTGCGGGACTTGCGGATACGGCACGCTGGCCCGCGTCGGCGGTGGCGACCTGAGAGCACTGTTCGGCTTCCTGGTCATCGGCATCGCGGCGTATATGGCGATCGCGGGGCCGACCGCGCAGCTCAGAGTATGGCTGATCGACCCGCTCGCGATCGGGGGGGCGTTCTCAGCACGCACGTTCATCCAATGGATCGGCTCGGACGTCATCGATGCCCACCTCGTCGAAATCGCCGTTCCCAGCGTCGCAGCGGCACTGCTGCTGGCCTGGAGCCTGGGCGACGGGACTTTCCGGCGCTCGAAGAAGCATGTGTTCTGGGGCGTCATGGTCGGTCTTGCGATCGTGTCGGGCTGGGCCTCCACGGGTTGGCTCGCGCGTGATCCGTTC